>CBDUJZ010000028.1:0-41365 GCA_965367675.1 uncultured Myxococcales bacterium
GGCGCCCGCGCCGCCGGCGCTCTCGTCGCCGCGCTCGCCGTCTCCGCCGGCGCCTGCGCCTCCGTCGAGGTCGAAGAGCCCAGCGCCGAGCTCGGTTCCACCGGCCTCGCCCTCACGTTTGACACGCTCGAAGACACCGACGTGGCCGGATTCGGCTTCACCGCCACCGAGGTCGACTGCGCCACCGGCGTGCCCATCGACCCCGCCAACGTGTACACCGCCACCGAGGACCTCGAGGACATGTACCTGCCCGGAATCGACGGCATGTTCGCGGACGCCCCGCTCGCCGGCGATTCGCAGCACCTCTTCTCCGACCACTTCTTCGCCCTCCCCGTCGGCTGCTACGACGTGGTCGCGCAGCCCATTACCGAAGACGGCGAGCCCTCCGAGGACTGCTTCGCCGCCACCGACTCCAACGTCGAGGTCGTCGACGGCGAGACCACCGAGATCTTGCTGCTCAGCCAGTGCATGGGAGACCCCTCGATCGGTGGTCTTGATTTGGTTGCCGTGTTGAACCACCCCCCGACCCTCACGGCCGTCACTTACGATCCCTCCAAGTTCATCTGCGAGTCCGAGACCACCATCTGCGTGAGCGCAGTCGACGCCGACAGCGACCCGATCGTCATCGTGCCCTCCGGCGACGACTGGACCCTCGTCGACGAGTCCGTATCCGACGACGGCGCCTCGTGCTTCACGTTCTCGTTCCCCGAGCCCGGCGACTATAACGTCACGTTTACCGCCTACGACATGGGCTACAACGCCGACGGCTCCCTCATCAGCATCGAGGACCTGCTCGCCGCGCAGGGAGACGCCGCCGAGTCCAACGACGCCATCACCGTGCCCGTGCATGTGCTGCCCGAAGAGGACTGCATCGACGTCGTCGCCGCGTGCGAGTGCCCCGACGGCTTCGACCTCACGCCCGCCGGCGACGAGTGCGTCAAGCAGGACAGCGTGCCCGCGACCGCGACCGGCGACACCCAGCGCGTCTGCCGCGGCGATACCAACGGCAACTACTCCATCCGCGGCGGCCGTCTGCCCGGCGGTGGCGTCAGCACCGACTTCCCCATCCTCGGCGACTTCGTCGGACGCATGAACGACGTCGGCGTGTGGGGCTGCGACTCCGTCGACCTCGAGGACCAGTGGGTCGGCTTCAGCGTCTGCATCGACTCCCCCGAGACCGCGACCTACGTCATCGGTGCCGGCGGCGACGACCGCATGCGCGTCATCCACAACGGAGCTACGTTCTTCGACCGGAACACCAACGGTTGGTACTTCGACTGGCGTCTCGACCCGATCGTCCTCAGCTCCGGACCCAACATCCTCCAGTTCGAGGTCATCGACTTCGGCGGCTTCGCGACCATCGCCGCTGAACTCTACGGCCCGTTCGACCCGGCCCTGACCACCACCGACGCCGACATGGCCACGTTGGACTACGACCAGATCTTCTGGTCCACCGCCGACATCATCGGTGACGTGTTCACCAGCGGCGCCGGAAGCGGCATGACCTGCCCGGACGGATACGAGCTCAACGCCTGCAGCGGCGAGATCCTCTGCACCCGCATCGAGCGCGTCGCCTGCCAGTAGGCACGCCCTGAACGACTTCGCGGCGCCTGGGACACCCCGGCGCCGCGTCGCCGTTTTTGCCACTTTCAACCACCTTCAAGGTTCCCAACAGGTTGCCTGATACGACCGGTGCCCCGCCCTCTCTAGTGTGCAGTTCGTTGCTCCCCCAAACCCGAGAGGCTCCATGAACCGCTCCGTCCGTATGCAATTCCCCAATCTCCTTGTTGGCCGTAACTTGCGACTTCGCGCGCCGCTGCTGGCCGCCGCGACCTTCGCTGTCGCCGCTGGCGCCTGCGCCTCCGTCGAGGTCGAGGAGCCCAGCGCAGAGCTCGGCTCCACCGGCCTCGCCCTCACCTTCGACACGCTCGACGACACCGACGTCGCCGGCTTCTCGTTCACCGCCACCGAGGTCGACTGCGCCACCGGCGCGCCCATCGACCCCGCGAACGTGTACACCGCCGTCGAAGACCTCGAGGACATGTACCTGCCCGGCACCGACGGCATGTTCGCCGATGCCCCGCTCGACGCGAACTCGCAGCACCTGTTCTCCGACCACTTCTTCGCCCTCCCGGTCGGTTGCTACGACGTCGTCGTGCAGCCCATCACCGAAGACGGCGAGCCCTCCGAGGACTGCCTCCAGGCCACCGACAACAACGTCGAGGTCCTCGACGGCGAGACCACCGAGATCCTCCTCATCAGCCAGTGCCTCGGCGACCCGTCGATCGGTGGCCTTGATGTCATTGCCGTGCTCAACCACCCCCCGACCCTCACGGCCGTCACCTACGATCCCTCCAAGTTCATCTGCGAGCACGAGACCACCATCTGCGTCACCGCGACCGACGTCGACAACGACCCGATCGTGATCGTGCCATCCGGTGATGACTGGACGCTCGTCAGCCAGACCGATGGCGAAGACGGCACCTCCTGCTTCACGTTCTCGTTCCCCGAGCCGGGCGACTACAACGTCACGTTCACCGCCTACGACATGGGCTACAACGCCGACGGAACACTCGTCTCCATCGAGGACCTGCTCATCGCACAAGGCGACCCGGCGCCGTCCAACGACGCCATCACCGTGCCCGTGCACGTGCTCCCCGAAGACGACTGCATCAACACCTGCGAGTGCCCCGAGGGCTTCGACCTCACGCCTGCCGGTGACGAGTGCATCCGCGTCGAGACCGTCGACGTGCAGATCGCGGGCCCACAGTACCGCGTGTGCAAGGCCGGAACGTCCAGCGCGTACGGCTGGGGCGGCGCCCAGTACCCCGGTGGACTCATCGACAACACGCTCGCCTTCTTCACTCAGCGCCTGAACGACATCGGCGTGTGGGCATGCGACAACCTGGACACGCCGTTCATCGACGAGCCCGTCGACGAGTGGATCGGCTTCAGCGTCTGCTTGGACCTCGAAGAGGCCGGCGACTACGTGGTCGGCATGGCCTCGGACAACCGCATGCGCTTCAGCCTCAACGGCATGCTCACGTTCGTCCAGAACACCGGCGCGACCGCCAACTTCAACTACTGGTGGATGAACCCCATCGCGCTGAGCTCGGGCCTCAACATCGTCGAGCTTGAGGGCCGCAACGACGGCAGCATCGCCGCCTTCGGTGCCGATATCTACGGCCCGTTCCCCGCCTCGTCGCTCACCTCCGACGCCAGCATGGCGGCGCTCGACTACCCCGCCAACCTGGTGTGGTCGACCCTCGACGTCATCGGCCAGCCGTTCACCAACGGTGAGACCAGCGGCTTCAGCTGCCCCGACGGCTTCGCGCTGAACACCTGCGAAGGCGAGGTCACCTGCACCCGCATCGAGCGCGTGGACTGCCAGTAGTCCCGCCCGAACGAGCGAGGCGACGCGAGGGTATCCGCGTCGCCTCGCTGCGTTTTTGGCGACCAAAAACTCGCAGCCCGCAGTCCCTCATGTAGAGAGACCGCGGGCTGCTTGTTCGGAGTGGGCGCAGTAGGGGTCGAACCTACGACCGCCTGCGTGTAAAGCAGGAGCTCTCCCACTGAGCTATACGCCCGGTCATCCCGTCGAAACGGGACGCGGAATCTACCGAAGCAACGTGGGTTGTCAAGCGCACTTTCCGTGCGCCCGCGCCGACCCCAGTCGCCACCCCAGCCACGACGTGTTCAATTGAAACCCGCCGCATCCGCTGCACCCGCCCCACGCATCGCGCGCGCATGCCTTGCGATGGCCGTCATCGCCGCCGTGGGACTCACGGCCGTCCCCGCCGCGAACGCCCAAGACGCCTTCGTCAACGCCGTGCCGATCCGCGAGGTCACCGAATGGCACGAGGCGCCCGCAGCGCTCGGCCGCAGCTATCGCCGCTCACGCTTCACCCAGTCCTCCATCTCCATCGCCTCCGGGCTGGGCGCGCTGATTGGCGGCTCCATCCAACTCTCGGGGCACGGGCTACAAGAAGACCGCAACCCCGTCGTCGGCGTGCTGCTCATCACTGGCGCCGTCGGCTCCATGACCGTCGGCACGCTCGGGTTGCTCGGCCCGTTCTCTGACAGCGAACTTCAGGCCGAGTATTTCTCCGGCTCAGACGATGAAGAGTCCATCAAGAACTGGGTGTTCCAGCGACAAACCGTCGCCCGACATGCCCGGATGGGCCGCGCCATTGCGCTCGGCGCTACCGCGACCGGACTTCTGGTCAGCGCCGCTGTCGTCCAGGACCCCAGCACCGCCACGGAGGTCGCCGGAGTCGAAGCCATCGCCGGCCAAAACGCGTCGATCCGCGGCGTGCGTACCGCGCTCGTACTCGTGGGGCTCGGCACCGGCGCGGGCGCCCTCTTCACGGGACTGCTTCCGGGGGCCGAGGACCGCGTGATCCGCAACCTCGCTAACGGCGCTCAAGCCGAAGAACGCGACCTCGCGATGTCCTTCGCATTCACCGGCACCGGTGGGAGCTTCCGCGCGACCTGGTAGCCGATCGTTCACTGCGCGCGGACCGCGAAACAGTGTCCACGAAACGACGACGGCGCACCGAAACCGGTACGCCGTCGTAGTTGGTCGACCTCAGCGCTAGTGCGTTGCGGGGGTCGCCGGCGTGACGGCCGGCTCTTCCTTCGGCTTGTCAGCTTCAGGTACGGCCGCGAGCACGTCGGGCGGCAGACTCGGCTGCTTGAGCTTGGTAAAGAACGCCTCAGGATCCTCATGCGCCAGCGCGAGCTTGAGCACGTCATCCATGTGCGAAACCGGCACCATCGTCAGCGCGCGACGGACAGCGCGCGGTACATCACGCAGGTCCTTCTTGTTCTCTTCCGGGAAGATGACGGTGCTAACGCCGGCACGGTGCGCGGCGAGGACCTTCTCCTTGAGCCCACCGATCGGCAGCACGCGGCCGCGCAGGGTGATCTCACCGGTCATCGCGACATCGGCCCGCACAGGAATGCGCGTGAGCGCGGACACGAGCGAGGTCACCATGGTGATACCCGCCGACGGTCCATCCTTGGGCGCGGCGCCCTCGGGGAAGTGAACGTGCAGGTCCACGTGCTGGTAGAACGTCGGCGAGAGACCGAGGTTCATGGCGCGGCTACGCACGTAGCTCATGGCGGCCTGCGCGGACTCTTGCATCACATCGCCGAGCTTACCGGTGATGATCAGCTTACCGGCGCCCGGCATGATGGTGACTTCACTGGTGAGCAGCACGCCGCCGTACATGGTCCAAGCCAGACCGTTGGTGAGTCCGATTTGGTTCTCGTCCTCGGTCTTGTCGTCCTGGAACTTGAACGGTCCCAGGTACTTCGGCACCGACTTGGCCGTGATGTTGTAGGACATCGGCTCGTCGGAATCGAGGTCCTGCGACACCACATCCTTAGCGACCTTTCGCAGCACCGAAGCGATCTCCCGCTCCAGGTTACGAACGCCGGCCTCGCGGGTGTAGCGCTTGATGAGGACACGCAGCGCTGCGTCCGACATCTCGACTTCGATATCGCTCAAACCGTGCTCAACCATCTGACGATCGATGAGGTGGTTCCGCGCGATACGCAGCTTCTCGTACTCCGTGTAGCCGGGGATCTCGATGACCTCCATGCGGTCGCGGAGCGGGATCGGGATGGCCGACGCGTTGTTCGCGGTCGTGATGAACATGACCTCGGACAGGTCGTAGTCCAGGTCCAAGTAGTGGTCGTTGAACGTGCTGTTCTGCTCGGGGTCCAGGACCTCGAGAAGCGCGGACGACGGGTCACCACGGAAGTCCATCGACATCTTGTCGATCTCGTCGAGCAGGAACACCGGGTTGTTGGACCCCGCCTTCTTGAGCGACTGGATGATCTTGCCGGGGAGCGCGCCGATGTACGTACGACGGTGGCCGCGAATCTCGGCTTCGTCGCGCACGCCGCCGAGCGACAGGCGCACGAACTCACGCCCGGTACACGTCGCGATCGAGCGCGCCAGCGACGTCTTACCGACGCCGGGAGGGCCGACGAGGCACAGCACCGGACCGCGCAGCTTGTTCACAAGCTTGTGCACGGACAGGTACTCAAGGATGCGCTCCTTGGGCTTCTTGAGTCCGTAGTGGTCCGACTCCAGCACCGCTTCGGCGCGCTCGACGTCGACTTGGTCCTCGGTCTTCTCCTTCCACGGGAGCGACAGGACCCAGTCCACGTAGTTGCGCACGACGGTGGCTTCGGCCGACATCGGGGACATCATCTTGAGCTTGCGCAGCTCCTTGTCGAGACGCTCTTTGGCCTCTTCCGACATGTCCTTGTTGCGAATGCGTTCCTCGAGCTCTTCCATTTCGTTCTTGAATTCGTCCTTTTCCCCGCCGAGCTCCTTCTGGATCTGCTGCATCTGCTCGTTGAGGTAATACTCCTTCTGCGTGCGTTCCATCTGCTTCTTCACGCGCGAGCGAATCTTACGCTCCACTTGAAGAATTTCGATTTCGGCCTGCATCAGTTCGAGCAGCTTCTCCAGACGAGCTGCGGGTTCTTCGGTCTCGAGAATCTTCTGCTTGTCGATCAGCTTGAGCGCCAAGTGTGCGACGATCGAGTCCGCCAGACGGGCGGCGTCTTCGACAGACGCGACCGTGGCGAGCATTTCGGGCGGAATGCGCTTGTTCAGCTTCACGTACGTCTCAAACGTCGTACGCACAGTCCGCATGAGCGCCGCGACCTCTTCGTCTTCGCGGTGCTCCTCTTCGACCTCTACCGTGTCGACCAAGAAGTACGGGTCCGAAGACACGTAATCCGTGATGCGGGCGCGGTACTTGCCCTCGACCAGCAGCTTGACCGTGCCGTCCGGCAGGCGCAGCAGCTGGATGATCGACCCAACGGTACCCGTCCAGAAGATATCGTCTGGCTTGGGGTCGTTGGTCTTGGCCCGTTTCTGGGCCGAAAGAAGGATCTCCTTCCCATCGCGCATGGCTTCTTCCAGCGCATTGATCGATTTTTCCCGCCCAACAAAGAGGGGGACGACCATGTGCGGAAAGACGATGATATCGCGGAGGGGGAGCAGCGGGAGCCGCTTCATGCCGGTACGTTCGGTTCGAGGTCAGGAACAGGGAGGAGCGCGTCATCAGACGCGCGCAGCGACAATAGGCCGATGCCGACCAAACTCGGTGCTAACCCAGTTGGCCGCAAGGGACCAGTAGGGACGCAGCGCGGGGCGCACAACGGGACGCAGCGAATCAGGCGGACTCCGCGCGAGGCTTGCGTACCATCGTCGGCACGGCCCCCTCGGTGATCACCTTCTCCGACACCACGATCTCTCGCAGGTCGTCGTCGCCAGGCGCGTCGTACATGGTCTGCAGCATCGCCCCTTCGAGGATGGCGCGCAAACCGCGGGCACCCGTCTTCTGAGCGAGCGCCGCCCGAGCAACCGCGAGCAACGCGTCTTGCTCAAACGTCAGCGCGATGCCGTCCATGCGGAACAGCTTCTGGTACTGCTTCAGCAGCGCGTTCTTGGGCTGCGTCAGAATCGAGATCAACGCGCCCTCATCGAGCGTCTGCAGCGTCGTCGTTACCGGCAGTCGGCCGATGAACTCGGGGATCAGGCCGTACTTGAGCAGATCCTCGGGCTCGAGGTGCGCCAGCACGTCCAGATCGTCCGCATCGCCGGCCGCTTCCAGCTCGGCGTTGAAGCCCATGCCGCGACGACCCATGCGCCCGCGGATGATGTCATCCAAGCCACTGAACGCACCGCCACAGATGAACAAGATGTTCGACGTGTCGATGCGCAGGAACTCCTGCTGCGGGTGCTTGCGCCCGCCCTTCGGCGGGATGTGGGCCACGGAGCCCTCGATCATCTTCAGCAGCGCTTGCTGGACGCCCTGCCCGCTCACGTCACGCGTGATGGACGGGTTCTCCGACTTGCGCGAGATCTTGTCGATCTCGTCCACGTAGATGATGCCGCGCTGCGCCCGCTCGATGTCGCCATCGGCGGCCTGCAGCAAGGAGACGAGGATGTTCTCAACGTCCTCGCCCACGTACCCGGCTTCCGTCAGGTTGGTGGCGTCGACGATGGTGAACGGCACATCGAGCGTGCGCGCCAACGTCTGCGCGAGGAGCGTCTTGCCGGAGCCGGTGGGCCCGATCAGCAGGATGTTCGACTTCTCGAGCTCCACGTCGCGCGACGGCGGCGCGTTGATGCGCTTGTAGTGGTTGTGTACGGCCACAGCGAGCGTCTTCTTCGCGCGCTCTTGACCGATCACGTACTCATCGAGCACGGCGTGAATCTTGGTCGGAGAGGGAATCTCCGGTTGGTCCAAACTCAGCGACGCCCGGCCAGCGGGGTCGTTGATAATGTCGCTGCACAGCACGACGCATTCGTCGCACACGTACACATTGGGGCCCGCGATCAGCTTGCGGACATCGTCCTGTGACTTGCCGCAGAAGGAGCAGCACAGGCGCGGCGCGTTGTCATCCCGACGCGCCACCTAGCTCGACTTTCGCTGGTCGATCTCGTTCCGCGTCAGGACCTCGTCGATGATGCCGTACTCCTTCGCCTCGTAGGCGCCCATGAAGTAGTCGCGGTCCGTGTCCTTGCGGATACGGTCGAAGTCTTGGCCGGAGTGGTTGACCAAGATCTCGTTCAGCTTCTCGCGCAAGCGCAGCACTTCGCGCGCTTGGATGTCGATGTCGGACGCTTGGCCCTGCACACCGCCGAGCGGCTGGTGAATCATGACGCGGGCGTTGGGCAGCGCGTAACGCATGCCCGCTTCGCCGCCGGCGAGCAGAACAGCGCCCATGCTCGCGGCCTGACCGATACAGATCGTCGACACCTTGGGGCGGATGTACTGCATGGTGTCGTAGATGGCCAAACCGGCGGTGACCGAGCCACCCGGCGAGTTGACGTACAAGCTCACGTCGCGGTCCGGGTCCTCGCTCTCGAGGAACAGGAACTGCGCGATGATCGAGTTCGCGACCGCATCGTTTACCGGGGTGCCGAGAAAGACGATCCGGTCCTTGAGCAGCCGCGAGTAGATGTCCCAAGCGCGTTCACCGCGATGGCTCTGTTCGACGACGAAGGGGATATTGGCCATGAGTTCCGTGCGTTACCTGAAGTGGGGCTCGAAAGTGGTGCTTTTCGGCCTTGGATGCAAGCGCCCCCGTGCTGAAACCCGATCAGGGCGCCACACGGGCGCGTTGGCCCTAGTCGTGGTCGCAGTCTTCGCCGTGCACGTGCCCTTCGGCGCCATGCTCAGGGTTCGTCTCCTCTTCCGGGAGTGCGTCCACCTTCTCAACCTTCGCCTTGGACCAGATGAGGTCGACGACGCGGTCGTAGGTCATGCGGCTGCGGAGCTGGTCGCGCGCCTCGGGGTTCGCGAGCTGCGCCTTGAGGCGTGCGAGCGGCTGACCGCTCTCCTCGGCCTGCTTGGCCAAGTGCGTCTCGATGTCCTCGTCCGTCACTTCGATCGCGTGCTCCTTGCCGATCGCGCGCATCACGACAGACTCGTGAATCGCCGTCTTCACGTCGCCCTTCATCGACTCGGCGAACGCCGTGATGTCGGAGCCGAGCTGCGCGAGGTCGAAACCTTGCGAGGCCAGGTGACGGAGACGCTGCTGCGCCTCTTCGGCCGCACGCTGCGACACGTAGAGCTCAGGAAGCTCGGCCGGGTTGGCCTCGACAACCTTGGAAATCAGCGAGCGCTTGGCGGTGGTCTCCGCGCCCTTGGTGCGGTTCGCCAGCAGCTTGGCCTCGATGTCCGCCTTGAGCGCGTCCAGCGTCTCGAAGTCGCTGACCTCGGCGGCGAACGCGTCGTTCAGCTCCGGCTTGTCGGTGCGCTTGAGCGCCGTCACGGTCACGTTGAGCGTGATCGTCTGGCCGGCGAGCGACTCGATGCCGAACTCGGCCGGGAGGTCGACGGTCACGTCGGTGGCCGTGTTGAGCTCAGCGCCCGCGATTCCGTCGGCGAAGCCGGGAAGCAGCGCGGGGTCCGCGAGGTCGATCTGCTGCTCGTCAGCGTGAATCTCGCCGACCTCGCCCTCTCCAACGCCCTTGTAGGACACGACGACGATGTCGGTGGCCTCAACCGTCGTGCGGTCTTCGATGGGGACGACGGCCGCGGCTTGGTCCTGCAGTCGCTCCAGCTCGGACGTGACGTCCTCCTCGGAGACCTTCACGTCGAGCATCTGAACTTCGACGCCCTCGTAACCGGTGGCCTCAAGCTCAGGAAGTCGCTCGGCGATGAACGCGAACGAGACAGCCTCGCCCTCGACCATGCCGGACTTCAGCTCGGGACGCGACACGTGGATGGTGCCCTGCAGTTCCTCACGGTCGAGCGCCTCGGTGAGGCTGCGACGCACCGCATCGTCGATCGCGTCCATGCGCACCGACGGGCCGTACTTCTTTTCCAGCAGCTTCTTGGGGGCCTTGCCCGGGCGGAAACCGTGGAGCTTTACCTTCTTGGCGAGTTTGCCGAGCCGCTTGGCGATGTCACCGGACAGGCTCGACTCTTCGAGGGTAACGGAAACCAGCTTAGAAACGGGTGACTTCTCTTCGACGACGACGTCCATCGCGCAACTCGCATGTAGGGGGCAGGAAAATCGAACGAGCCTCGCTACGGCGACCAGGCACCGAGGTCAAGAGGCCAAAAGTGCCCGACCCCCGCGCGATGGCGGGGGTCGGTGAGTGCGCCCTGAAGGAATCGAACCTTCAACCTGCGGATTAAGAGTCCGATGCTCTGCCAATTGAGCTAAGGGCGCGGGAATTTTTCTCTAGTACACTCGGCAGGATTCGAACCTGCGACCTACGGATTCGAAGTCCGGTGCTCTATCCAGCTGAGCTACGAATGCGTCTGTTTCTTCGCTTTCGAAGTGTTCGATTGTCGATTCGTTCGAATTTCGAACAGGGTGGGTGAGGGGACTTGAACCCCCGGCCTCTGGTACCACAAACCAGCGCTCTAACCGACTGAGCTACACCCACCGTCGGCGCTGGCATGCCAGCAAGGACGCGCCGTTTATCAGGGCTTTTGAGACCATGTCAACGGGATTCTACCATCCAATGATCGTAAGCGGTCAATCCGGCCACCAAACCAGCCACCAAAGCGTCCAGCCGTTCGCTCGTTAACAACTGCTTCCCTTCGCGCGCGTGCGTGAGGAATCCGAGCTCCACGACCACCGCGGGGGTGAGCGCGCCGCGCAAGACCCGGAACTGCGCCTGGCGCACGCCGCGGTCCTCCATGCCCGTCGAGGCGATCAACGCCGTCTGGAGGTGCTCCGCCAAGGCGCCCGACACCCACGTGGCCCCAGCGCGGGTCAGATCGCCTGCGATCAGCGCAGGCAGCTCCCCGGCGACGCCGAGGTCGACCCACAGCTGGCTATCACCCTCCGGCTCCATTCCAGGGACCACATCGCCAGGGACCGTTCCGTCGGGATGCAGGTAGAACGTCTCGATGCCCTGCGCCTCGACGTTGAGCGCGCAGTTAAAGTGCAGCGACAGCAGCGCGTCGGCCTGCTCCATGTTCGCCAGGTGCGTCCGCTCCTCGAGGGTCGGATAGCCGTCGTCTGAGCGGGTCATCACCACCCGGTCCACGCGCCCAACGAGCGCCCGCGCCAGACGGCGAGAGATCTTCAACGTGAGGAACTTCTCGGGCACGCCGGCCGCCCCCACGCAGCCACCGTCGGTGCCGCCGTGACCGGGATCCAACACGATGGTGTGGAGCCGCTCGAATGGCGCGACATCCACGGGCGTAACGGCGTCGGGCGTGGGCTGCGTGAACGCAGGCGCGCCGAGCAGCAGCAGCGCGAGCCCAAAGGCCAACGCGATGCGACCGGCCCCACGACTCACGCCTGGCTCCACGCCACCGACTCCAGCCACGCGCTCACCTTCGCGAGCGCGGCGCCGCGGTGACTGATCGCGTGCTTCTCAAACGACGTGAGCGACGCCATGCGCCGGCCGTCGGCGCACACGAAGTGCGGGTCGTAGCCAAAGCCGTGCTCGCCCGCGGCGGTATCTGTGACGCTGCCCTCGCAGGCGCCGTCGAAGGTGCGCACGTAGCGGTCGCCCACGAGGCCTTCGTCGTTGGGGCCGAACGATTCGATGGTTCGAACGGCCGTCCCCGCGGGCGCTTGAGCCGCCGGCAGCGCGAGCGCGATCACGCAGCGGAACCGGGCGCTGCGTTGGTCGGCCGGCACGTTGGCCAGCTCCCGCACGAGCCGCGCGTTGTTCGCGGCATCATCGCTCGGCTCGCCGCCCCACCGGGCGGAGTACACACCGGGCGCGCCGCCGAGCGCGTCCACCTCCAGGCCGGAGTCGTCTGCCAAGCACACCATCGGCGTCTCGGCGGCGAACGCCATCGCTTTAACGACGGCGTTCACGGCGAACGTCTCGCCCCACTCTTCGGGGTCGAGCACGATTCCTGCCTCCTTCGGCCGCACGAGCGACACACCAAAGGGGCTCAAAACCTCACCGATCTCTTCAGCCTTGTGGGCGTTGCCTGTCGCGATCAACCACATGGTTAGCGCATGTGCTGCAAGTTCAGACGTTGGGCAACGGGGCCCAGCGCCTCGAGCTGCATGCTCACCAAGCGGTCGATGGCGGCGCCGCCGGCGTCGAGCATCTCGATCAGGTGCGGACGGCTCAGCGTACCGTTCTCACCGGTCGCCTGCACCTCAACGATCTCGCCCTTGCCAGTCATCACCAAGTTGGCGTCCACCTCGGCGCGCACATCCTCGGTGTAAGGCAAATCGACGAGCACCGCGCCGTCGACGACACCGCACGAGATGGCGGCCACAATATTGGTGAGCGGCGAGCGCTCAAGCTTGCCCGCCTGGATGCGCGCGTCGATCGCCAGCGCGAGCGCGACGAAGGCGCCCGTGATCGACGCGGTGCGTGTGCCGCCGTCGGCCTGCAGCACCTCACAATCCAAGTGCACGGTGTTCTCGCCGAGCGCGTCGATATCGATGCCCGCGCGAATGGAGCGGCCGATGAGGCGCTGAATCTCGTGGGTCCGACCCTTGATCTTGCCACGCGCGGCTTCCCGCGGACTACGCGAGCCCCCGGAGGCGGGCGCCATCTGGTACTCGGCCGTCAGCCAACCGCCTTGGTCGCGACGGAACCGGGGCACGCCGGGCTCCACGCACGCCGTGCACAAGACCATCGTCTTACCGGCGCGCATGAGGACGCTGCCGTCGGGGTTGGTGGTAAAACCGGTCTGAAATTCGACGCGGCGGAGCTCGTCCGGCTGTCTTCCATCGTCACGCATCGTCTGCTCCGAAAAGAGGGTGTGGGCTCCCCTACCCCACTCTCCGCGGCGTGCCAATGGGCCGCCCGGGTGCATCGCAGGCGGGCGAGCCTCGGCGTGTGATAGGCTGCGCCCGGCACAAAACGGTTGCCGCGACCTAATAAACTCCGTAAGCATGCGCCCCTTCGCGGGGCGTGGCGCAGTCTGGTAGCGCGACGGCTTTGGGAGCCGTAAGTCGCAGGTTCGAATCCTGTCGCCCCGACTTCGCCGAAAGGCGTTTAGCACCCGTAGCTCAGCTGGATAGAGCAGCGGCCTTCTAAGCCGCCGGTCACAGGTTCGAATCCTGTCGGGCGTACTTCTCGTTCCACCGACGCCACGTGCGCGTTCGACCTCTGCACCTCGCCTCGACGCTCGTCTCGTTGGTTATCGCCAACGCGAGCGGAGGCGATGCTGCAGCGCTCGACCGCCCGGCCTTGTCCGCCGACGCCATGGTCGTCGAGCCGGAGGGCCGCGCGTGGATGGAAGCCCGCGCTGACCACTGCTTCGGCAAGCTGGCGGAGGTGCTCGACGAGCGAGGCTACTCGCACGCCCTTTCGCTCCAGTGGTCGGTGGCGAACCCCTCGATCGTGGACGCTACCGAGGCCTTCCGTGAGGAGCAGGCTGTCGACGTGGCGCTGCTTTCGGACGGTCCGCGCATGCACGCGGTCGCCCCGTTCCTGCGCCATCGTCGGGCCCGCGCCCTGGTACGCTACGCGGAGTCGATGGCCGAGTTGCCCGACCGGCGCCTGTGCGTGTTCGCGCGCTCGATTCAAGAGGACAGCGCGATGCAAGCGTTCCAGCGCACGTTGCTGGTCTGTATCGCCTTGGTCGCGTTCGCCGGGTTCGCGCTCGGCCTACATCGCGCGCGGCGACGGATGCCGGAGCGCTAGACGAAGCGCGTGCCTGGGTAGCGAGACCTCAGGCAGGCGCCTGAGCTAGAAGCCCAGGTAGATGCCGAGTTGCCCGTCGAGCTGGATGCTGAAGTCAGGGAACATGGCCATCAGGTACGTGTCGAGCTGCAACCCGAAGTTGTTGCTCAGCATGTAGATGAAGCCGACACCGCCGCCGACGTGAATCGGTCCTTCGTTGGTGGTGTCGTACGTGCCCTCGTCGATCTGGGTGAGTTGGACCAGGTGCGACACGCGGCCGTAGCCCAAGCCACCTTGGCCGTAGACGCGGAACTTCTCGTCGTCGCGGAAGAAGTAGCGGGCCTTGATGCCGAAGAGCGGCTCGATCTCAACGCCGCTGTCGAGGAAGACGAGCTGGATGCGCGCGAACGGGACGATGTGGAAGGCGCCGCGGGTGGGGGCGATTCCGAGCTCGAAGCCGAGGTGCAGCGGCGTGGGCGCGAGGCCCGCGTTGAGGTCGACCTCTTCATAGTAGACGTTGGGCTCACCGGTCGCGAGGCCGATACCGGAGCCGACACCCAGCGACAGGTGGAACAGCTCGGCGCCGCGGGAACCACCACGGCTGCGGCTGCGGTTGCGGCCGCTCGGGCCGTCGCTGGTGCCGAGGACGAACACGCTGATCGGCTGCGTGGGGCTACCGGCGTTTCCGAGGAGGTTGCCGGCGCGGTCGACGGCTTCAATGTAGTAGTCGATGGAGATGACACCGCGGCTCGCGTGGCCCGGGATGTCGCCCTTAAACGTGACGCCGTCGCCGTCCGCGCGCATGTCGACGGCGACGAAGCCGCTGGAGCCGAACGGGCGGTAGCTGAGCGTGACGCGGTGGACAGGCGCCGCGAGCGAGACGAGCGCTTCGAGCTCGATCGGGCGTCCGCCGGAGGCCTCGGTGGTGGGCACGTGCGACAGGCCCTGACCGCCTGCGACCGGCGGCTGAACCGGTTGCACGGGCTGCTGAACCGGAGGCTGCGGCGCAACCGGCTGCTGCGGACGCGGGCGCTCCTGAGCGGGCGGCACGTACGGCTCGGGCTCCACGTAAGCCTGCTCGGGCACTTCGAGACGCGCCTCTTCGAGCACATCAACGAGTGACGGCGTGGCGTAGTAGGGGTGGATTTCGGCGATGGGGTCGATGGTCAAGCCGTCGACGAACACATCGAACGCGTCCCACGCTTCGCCGCTTCGGGCGGCCCAGACCACGCCGAGCATCAGGTATGCGCCGGCGGCTCCGGGAGTACGGATGTCGTACTCTTCGACCAGGTCGAGCGCTTGGAAGAGCTTGTCCTCCGCGGCGTCGAGTTGGAGCATATCGTAGTCCGCGTACGCATCTCCGAGGAGCATTTCGACGCGCTCTTCAACGCTCTGCGCGTAGGCTGCGCTGGGCGCGAAAGCCGCGACGCCGAGGGCGACGCCGAGAACGATGGCGAATAGAATGGAGCAGAAGTTTCGCATCAGCAGCCGTTAGCGGGCGAAGGCGGCAGAACCGCCTAGGGGATCACGATGTGGAATTCGACACGACGGTTCGCGGCGCGACCGGTTTCGGACTCGTTCGACTCGATGGGACGCTCCTCACCGAAGCCGACCGCGGTCATGCGGGCGGGGTCGATGCCCTGCTGCACCAGGTACAGCCGGACGGCGTCTGCGCGGCCTTGGCTCAGGTCGAGGTTGTAGCCCGAGGAGCCTTGGGAGTCGGTGTGTCCTTCGACGCGGACGCGCAGGTCGGAGTTCTCGTAGAGCACGAGGGCGACGTCATCGAGGATGCGGAACGAGAGCGCTCCGGTGATGGTCGACGAGTTGAGTTCGAAGTTGATCTGCTCGCGAATCTCGATGCGGTCGGCGGTGAGTACGACGAGGCTGTCTTCTTCGGGGCAGCCGTCATCGTCGGCGTCTCCGTCGATGTCCTCGGGGTCGAGCGGGCAGTCGTCGAGGGTGTCGAGGACGCCATCCTGGTCGTTGTCGAGGTCGGGGCAGCCGTCAGCGTCCTCGTAGCCGTCGATATCTTCGGGGTCGTTCGGGCACTGGTCGAACTCGTCGTACCGGCCGTCCTGGTCGTTATCGATATCGGGGCAACCGTCGGCGTCTTCGAACCCGTCGCGGTCTTCGGGGTCGTCGGGGCAGTCATCCATTTCGTTGGTGATGCCGTCGCCGTCGCGGTCTTCGGAGCAGGCGTCGCCGATGCCGTTGCCGTTGGTGTCGAGTTGGTCGTTGTTGGGTGTGCGTACGCAGTTGTCGTCCACGTTGGGCACGCCGTCGCCGTCGATGTCGTCGTCACAGGCGTCGCCGGTACCGTCGCGGTCGAGGTCTTCCTGCGCGGGGTTCGGGTGCTGCGGGCAGTTGTCGACCTCGTCGATCAGCCCATCGCCGTCGGCGTCGAGCGAGATGCCGAAGCACTCGGGGCGCTGGTCGACGATGCGTCGAACGGCGTCGGTGTTGGCTTGTGAGATCTCGAGGTGGCGACGCGCGGCGGTGTATTTGCCGCGCTGCATCTCGTACTCGAGGAACTCGAGGTGTGCCTCGGCCATCGCGATTTCCCGTTCGGCGTCGCAGCGTAGTGCTGCGTCGTGTGTCCGCTCGGTGTGATGGCGCAGGTCTTCGACACGCTCAGCGAACGTCGTACCGCTGATACAGCCGGCGAGCGCGAGTGCGGCGAGGACGCCGAAAGGAACAGCGCAGGCGCTAGTGTTGCGAAGCATCGAGGGCATCGAGTTCAGGGTCTACAGCGTTCGGTGAGCGGGTAGGATTGCGCATCGCGCGCTCATACGCCATCGCGGCGAACTGTTGGGCGCGCCGCGCATATTCGACAGCCTTCTGAAAGTCGGACCTGCCCCACTCTTCTTCGGCTTTGTCCAGGTATGCGTCAGCGCTCACGAACTCGTAGGTCGCGTACGCTTCAGCGTCCAACTCTTGGGCGCGCTCGATGGCTGTGCGCGCCGAGCTGATCTCGGACGTCGACAGAATCGAGCCGCAGCCGCCGAGGAGCATCGCACCAACGAGGCAGAGGATCGCGCGAGGTTGAGCCATCGGTCAGGCGGGGGTGCAAGTTCACGCGCAGGGCCCTGAAATCCCTAGGGGTTTTGGGCGTACAAGCGCCCACGTGTGCTAGCATCGCACCTTTCGCCATGTCAAGGTAGCCATGCCCGCGCGCCGTGCTTCGGATTCCCGCGACAACGCGCTATATTCGCGGTCCCTCCAATTGCCCGGTCTCGGCGGGGCGCTGCGATGATGCCATGACAGACGGGAACAAGTGCCGAAACTGCGGCTCGCTCTCCACCGACCCGGAGTGGTGCGACATCTGTGGAGCGGACCTCGCCGCACAGGTCAACGGCAACGCGTGGCTGGAGGTCGGCGATGAGATCACACTCTCCGTCACCCCTGTGGCCGCCGAACCCTCCGAGTTCATGGCCATCGCCGGCGATGACACCATGCCGCCCATGGACACGACCAGCCAGGACTGGACCGGGAACGCGCGCGGCGATGTCCAGGACGACCGCCCGATCGTGACCCGAACGCTCGGCGGCGTCACCCTGCACACCCCGCCCTCCGTGGTCCCCCACGACGGCTCCCCCTACGACGTGGTGCTCCGCCTCGAAGAGGCCGTCAGCCAACTCTCGCACAAGCGCGTCTTCCGCGCCCTCGGCAGCGACGGCAACGCCTACCGTGTCGAGGAACGCAGCACGCCCTCCCCCGAGCCCGTGCCCGACGGCATCCGCTCCCTCACCTGGCTCGTCGACGTCCCGCTCGGCGCCACCATGCACGGCACCCACGAGATCAAGGCGTACCGACACGTGGAGGGTCAAACGCTGCACGAGCGCATGCAGGCCCGCGACGAGGCGATGACCCCCTCCGAGATCGTCGAGTGGATGCGCCCGGTGCTGACCGCGATCCAATCGATCCACGCCGCCGGCTTCCTCTGCCTGCGGCTGTGCCCCTACACCATCAAGATCACCCAACACGGGCGCGTGTTCCTGCAAGGCGTCGAGGTGCTGTACCCCATGAACGCGGCGCTCGAGAAGCTGCCCGCGATCGCCGGATACACCGCCCCCGAGGTGTACGCCGCCTCGGTCGGTGAGCCACCCAATCACACCGCCGACCTCTATATGGCCGGCATGGTTGTGTACTATTTGATCGCCGGCGTGGACCCGCCCGCGTCGATGTACACCGGCTACACGCCCGCGATCCTCGCCCGCGACTTCGCGCCCGAGTTCCCGCTCGGATTTGCGCCGGTGCTCGGCGTTCTCGGCGCCGTGCATCCGGACGACCGCCCGCAGTCGACTCACGCGTTTCGCGCCGAGCTCGACACCGCGCGAGAGCGCTCCGTGCGCCAGGTCGCCGGCTTCGACGCCGTGACCCTCGGCGTGGCGGCGGACACCCACGTGGGCATCGTCAAACGCGTGCTCTCGCCGGTAAACCAAGACGCGGTGTTCTACGGCATCGACGCCCTCGGAACGACCTCGCTCATCTTGGTCGCCGACGGTGTCTCCACCGCCTCGTACGGCTCCGGCGACCTCGCCTCGAACATCGCGCGGCGGGTCGTGGTCGACGCTTGGCGTACGCTCATCGAGCAGCCTCGGGTCATGCACGAACGCGGGCCCAACAGGTGGCTGAACGACCTGATGCAGCGCATCAACCAAGAGGTCGTCAACGCCGTGAACGCGGACCACGCGCCGTTCTCCGGCGAACCCTCCGAGGTGATGGGCAGCACGTGCATGATCGCCCTCATCCAGAACGGCCTCGCGCACCTCGTGAGCCTGGGCGACAGTCGCGCGTACCTCGTCCGCAACGGCTACATGGAGCAGATCAACCGCGACCACAATTTGCTCACGCTCGGCATCACCGAGGGCTTGGACCCGGACGTGGCCATCGGCCTGCCCCAGGGCGATGCGCTGGCGCGTTGCCTGGGCGCGTTCGACCTCGATAACGGCACGCTGGTGTCGGTGCCGGTGGAGCCGGACGCGTACACGTTCCCGATGCAGCCCGGCGATCGCCTGCTGCTCGCGACCGACGGCCTCACCGACTACGCGGGCGACACGATCTCACAGGCCGAAGCGGCGATCTACGATGTGATCATGCGCGGCGACCTGCCCGATTTGATGTGCGTCGACCTGCTCGCCCTGGCCAACGCTGGTGGCGGTGGCGACAACATCGGCGTGGCCGTGGCGATCGCTGATCCGCGCTTCGCCAACCCGCACGAGTGGTTCACGCACATGCGTGAGATGGCCGATCAGGCGCACGCGTCCAACGACTGAGCGCGCCCGCAGGGGGTCGCTTGTTACTGCGCTTGCAACTCAGAGTTGGGCACTGCGCCTATCATGGAGCGGTGCGCGACGAATTCGCCGGCTCCGCGCCTCACCACCGATCGGACTACGCGGCCAGGATCCGGCGTGAACCGTTCACCGCTCGATTGAGCGCCACGTCCTTGGCTGCGCCGGGCTCGCCGAGCACGCACAGGTAGAGCGGCTCGTCGTCGACGACGAAGCGTCGCAGGCTGAGGCGATCAGCGCGCGCGCCGGTGATCGAATCGGACAGGGTCTCCAGAATGTGATTCCGGCTGATCGGGTCGACGGTCTTGAACAGCAACGGGCCGTAGGCGGCGAGCACGTCGCACTCTGCCTGCGATCCCCAGCTCACGAGCAGGAGGCCGCGGGAGTCGGCGAGGGCAACGTGTGTCACATCGTGGGAGTCCGCGACCGCGCGAAACAGGAACGTGATCGCTCGGTTGGCTTGATTCGAGCGAAGCTTGCGCCGTTCGTACGATTGGGTGTGCATCGGAGTCCGCGGGTGTGGGTGTCGGATAACCACATACTAACGCGGTGGGGCACCGACCTGCGAATTTTCCGCGCCTACCAGTCGTCGGGGGCGATGTACTCGTAGCAGCGCATGCCGAGCGCGGTGCTGTCGCCGAGCTCAATGCACTGGTCGAGCAGCTCGGAGACGCGCTCGGGATCGCGGTCCAGGCGCATGAGCAGCACGGCCAATCGGTAGTACGGCTCCTGGTAGTCGCGGCAGCGCTCGAGCGCTTCGGTGTAGGCCGCGACGGCGGGCCGGTAGTTGCTCATCGCCTCGTAGGTGAGGCCCTTGTTGTTGTACGCGAGGCAGTGCTCGGGTTGGAACATGATGGCGAGGTCGAAGTTCTCGAGCGCCTCGCTGTACAGGTTCTGCCGGTAGAGGGCCCAGCCGAGGTTGTTGTAGGCGTGGCCCGGCGTGGCGTAGGTCGGGGCGCCCGTGAGGTCGCGGAAGAGCTCCTCGGCGTCGAGCCAGCGCTCCTGCTCCAGGTAGATCACGCCGAGGTTGTTCTGGACCTCAAACCAGGTGGAGTCGACCTCGATCGCGCGCAGGTACAGGCGCTCCGCTTCGGCGTAGTTGCGCCGGCCCTGGTAGATAAATCCGAGCAGGAACAGCGCGTCGCGGTTGTTCGGGTTGAGCTCGAGCGCGGTGTTGAGCTCGCGGATCGCGGTGGGAACTTCGGAGGCCTGCCAGTGGCCGATGGAGAGCTGGTAGTGGAAGTGCGAGGCTTCCACGGCCTCCTCGTTGGGTCGAGATTGGGCCCCCGAGCATGCGCCGAGTAGAAGCAGCGCGGCGAGGCCGACGATCGCGTGGTGAATTCGTTGCATTAGAACAGTGTGAGCAGTCGCCCGAGCGCGTTGACGGCTCGGCTTCCTGGAAGCGAGATTTCTCGAGATGCGCTGGGCAGCTGCGCCAACGGCAGGCCGCTCGAGTCCATCGAGGGGGTAGGTACAGGCGTTGGCGGCGCGCTTCCAGCAAATGGAACGTCGTCGGCGATCGCGTCGCGCAGCTCGAGCGTGAGGGTGACCAGGTCGACGACCTCCATGGCGAAGCCCTGCCGCTGCACCATGGTGAGCGCATCTTGGTACAGCGCGTGGAATCGCGCCTCGTCGGTGGTGTCCAACGGATCGCTGCGAAACAGGAGGCCGAACATCTCGCCGGCCGGTCCGGGCTCCGTAGCGCCGAGGTACACATAAATGCGGTACGTGGCCTCCATGGGGTGCCGGAAGCCCAGAATGCTCGCGCGGGTGCTGCGCCGACGGCCTCCCCCCACCGCGAGAAGCTGCTGGTTGCTCGACCGGCTCAGCGCGATGAGGTGCTCGAGCTGGACGGGGATCGTGGATCCGCTTTCGAGCGCCTTGAACATGATGACTCAGAGAGGGTTGCACACATTTCACTGCAGCGACGGGCTGCTGTCAAATCGCGGTGTGCATCCGTCAGGTGCGGACGCGCCGGACCTCAGTCGTAGCGCAGCGCGTCGGACTAGTCGTAGCGCAGCGCGTCGGACTAGTCGTAGCGTAGCGCGTCGACGGGCATGACCTGGGCCGCTCGATACGACGGGTACAGCGTCGCCAACAAGCAGATGAGGAGCGAGCCGACCGCGGCCATCAGGAACTCCACCGGCTGCATATCCACCGGCAGGGTCTTCACCCGGTACACCTCGTACGCGAGATCAAAGTCGACCGCGCGCACGAGCAGGCAGGTGATCACGCCGCCGATGAGGCCGAGCACGGTGCCGAGCGTGCCGATGGCCATGCCCTGGAACACGAAGATGCGCATGACGCCGCCAGCGGTGGCTCCCATCGACCGTAAGATTGCGATCTCACGGCGTTTTTCGAGCACCAGCATAATGAGCACGCACAGAATGACGCAGCTGGCGACCACCACCACGGTCGACATCGCAGCGGTGAGCGCGAGCTTTTGGAGCAGCAGCGAGCTGAACAGGTTTTGGTTGATCTCGCGCCAGTCGAGGGACCGGAAGCGGCCGGTGGTGAGGCTGGTCTCGATCTGATCGCGGATGGCGTCGGTGGCCATCGGATCGGTGACGCGCACTTCGACGCCCATGACGACGTCGCCCATGCCGAGCAGGTCCTGCACGGCGCGGTAGTCCATGACGACGAGTCGGTTGTCGTAGTCGTAGAACCCGGAGTCGACGATGGCGGCGACGCGGACGCGTGCGTAGTCGGCGCCGCGGGCTTCTGCGTTGACGCCGAGGCTGCCGAGCCCGCGCAGGGGGCTGACGAGGGTCAACACATCGCCGACGTTGGCTTCGAGTCGTTCGGCGAGGATCTTTCCGAGGGCGACTCCGGCGAGGCTGCTGGCGTAGCCGTCGTCGGCGCGTTCTTCTGCCGTGGCGTTGAACGCGGCGAGCGGATCGGCGAGCTCACCGTCGTAGGCGAGGTCGGCGAGGTCGCCGGCGACGACCATGCGGGCGAGGTCGAGGTTCTGCTGCACCGCCTCGCTCTCCACGCCTTTGACCATCGCGCCGGGGCGCGCCTCGCTGGTGGTGCTGGTGATCAGCATCTCGCGAATGATGAACGGCGCGGTGGAGGTGACGCCGTCGATGGCGTCGATCGCCTCCGAGACTTGGTCATACTCGGAGAAGTAGATGCCGTACTTGGTGACCACGAGGTGCGGGTTCACCCCGAGCACGCGGTCCTGGAAGGTGTCGATGAACCCGCCGGCGACCGAGACGACAGTTGTGAACGCGGTGACGCCCAGCGCCACGCCCAGCACCGCGAGGATGGCGAGCGTGTTCAGGAACTGGTGCCGCGTTGCGGTCAGGTGGCGGAGGCCGATGAAGCGTTCGTAGCGCATCGAATTGGGGTCATGGCGCGACAATTTCGGCGAATGTCGGCAGCCGTGCGCGGGTCTTGCCCAGCAAATCAGGCAACCTTCTAAGCTTGGATTGCAGCGATTCGGGGCTGTTGATAAGAGTGCGCAGCCTTCGTTGAACGGTCGTGTAACCCCATCCGGGCTTCGGCGCAACGTGAGGCCCCTTCGGTCCTTCTAGAGAACGCTATGCTCCGCCGCACCGCACCCCTCCTTTTCATCGCCTCGCTGGCTCTTCTCGTGGGCTGTTCGGACTCCGATCCGCCCGCGTCAGAATCGTGCGAAAACAACGACGACTGCGCCGTGGAAGAGACCTGCGTCGAAGGCGCATGCGTCGCTCCTGACGCTGGCGGCGATGTCGCGTCCGACGCCGACGCCGGCGGTGAAGATACGTCCGAAGACGTGGCCGAAGACGCCCCGCCGATCCGCGACATTCCCCAGACCGACGTCGATGAAGACGTCGCTGAGGACGTGAGCGAGGACGTGGAGGTCGGCGCCGACGCCATGGACGTGACCGACGAAGAGGAGGTGACCTACCCGCCGCTCTCCTTCGTGACCACGCCCGCCGATGGCGACACCTTCGTGGACCGCGACACCGACATCACGGTGCGCTTCAACCAGCCGATGAACAGCCTGCGGTTCATCCCCTCGAACTTCACGCTCACGGCGCCCGGCAGCGAGAACATCGTCCGCGACATCGCTTACGATGACGAGCTGTACGAGCTCACGCTGTCGATGCCCGAGGACGGCGAGCTGCTGCGCCCGGTCACGCCCTACGCCTTCACGATGGTCCGCGAGATCGGCTCGGTGAGCGGCGAGAACATCGGCTCGGCCTTCCGCATGACGTTCTCGACCACCGGCTACGACGGCCGCGTGTTCCTCCGTCAGCTCGCCGAAGCGTACGCCCCAGTGGTCTACCAACAGGTGGAGACGGACCGCATCGATACGTTCAGCCGCATCGACTTCGACGGCAACTACATCGGCGCCGACAACCTCGATAACGCCACCGGCGCCAACTACGGCTACGTGTACTTCGACGTGATCGAGTCGGTGACGCACTGGTTCATCACCTACATGATCTACTACCCGGGCAATAACCCGCGCGCGGACATCTTCGCCGAGCACGACCTCATCACCGTGCAAGTGGTGGTGCAGAAGGACGACGAAGACCCGCTCGGCCGCCTGCGCGCGTTCTCGACCGTGCACCAGTCCACGCTCAACAGCTGGGCGGTGGAGTCGAGCTTCTACGAAGACGGCGACGCGCCGACCAACAACGACCAAACCATCGACGGACGCCTTCGCCTGAGCGACCTAGAGGACGGCCGGCACGTGACCGTGTTCGTCGAGTCCGGCCGCCACAGCATCTGCCTGCTCAACCAGTCGGTCACCATCCCGTCGTGCGCGCCGTTCGAGGGCGCCACCGCGCCGTTCGAGCCGGACACCACCGGCCTCGTGTACCGCGCCGGCGAGACGCCGCAGCGTGAAGGCGACGCGGCCAACGACGCCCTCACCTACTCCCTGCGCTCGTTCGTCGAGGAGTTCTGGGCCCTGCGCGACCGCACCAGCGGCGACGACTCGCTGTTCGGCGGCGAGATCGACTACGAGCCGCCGATCATCGGCGAAGGCGACGACGGCGTGCCGCGTCCGGGCACCGGCGAGACGTTCCCGACGTCGCTCAACGCGATCAACGGTGACGACGGCCAGTTCGGCGAGCTCCCGTTTGTGTTCGACGCCACCGGCGAGCGTACCGAGCGCGGCGTGTTCTTCGTCGACCCCGCCTACGCGGCTCCGGCGATGCTCACGTTCCCCGAGACCTTCTCGGACGCGTACTGCTTCAACCCGTACTTGAACATCGACCAGCGCGACACGCTCGAAGGCTGCACGCCGACGACGTTCGTCATCGAGACGCCGGCTCCGTAAGGCAGCGAGCGGCGGCTCCACCCCTCGCGATAGCGGGGGTCGGGCTGCCTTCTGAACCACGGGATGGGACACGCGGCGGGCGCGCGCTTTGGTGCCGCTCGGCGCGTACGTTACGGCGCAGTGCCTTCGCTCAACGCTGCGTCGTACGAAACGCGCCGATGCGCGAGGCGCCGGACCTACTCCGGTGGCTCGAACGGCTGCAGCGCGTTGGCAGGCGCTGGCGGGGCGTTCACACCGGGCGTATCCCCGATGTTGGCCGGTGGGGTCTCCCAGCGGTCTTCGATGCAGCAGCCGACCGCCTCTTGCACGACGGGCGCGTCCACGGCTTCTTGTCGTCCGCCACACGCGGCGATCAACGTGAGCGCCAAGACTGCGACGAGTCCGCCGAACGTGCGCCGCATGCGGCGCGCTGAACGCGGGCCCCGGTTTGTAGCGCAGGCGACGTTACTCAAGCCGCTTCCTCGACATCCGGCTCCGCCTTCGTGCCCTTCGCCTTGTAGATCGCCCATGAGAGGCCAATCGACACGGTGTAGAGCAGCGACATCGGCACCGCGAGGGCGGCTTGGGTCCACGGGTCCGGCGGCGTGAAGATGGCCGAAACGATGAACGCGCCCACGATGGCGTAGCGCCAGTTTCGGATGAGCATCTGCGGCGTGACGAGCCCAATCATGGAGAGGAACGACACGACGACGGGCAGCTCAAACAACGCGCCGAACAGGAACAGCAGCCGCGTGGTGAACGAGAAGTAGTCCTGCATCATGATGACGGGCGTGGTGCCCGCACCGGCCGTGCGCAGGAGCACGTGAATCGCCGGGTCCAAGACCAAATACCGACAGAACGCAGCGCCACCGCCGAAGCAGATGACGGTCGCCAGCAAGAACGGCAGCGCAAGCCGCTTTTCGGACGCCAGCAGCCCAGGAGCGATGAAGAGCCACGCTTCGAGCAGCACAAATGGCATGGCCAGCAGGCCGCCGATCGCCAACGAGAGCTTCAGGTACACCATGATGGGTTCCATGATGCTTCGATACGACAGCAGGTCGTGCTGCGCGGAGTCCAGCCCCAAGATGCCGTTGTCGAACGGCTCCATCAGCCACGAGAAAATCGGCTCGTGGAACGCCCAGGCGAGCCCGAACGCGATGGCCACGTACACGACGGCGCGAACCGTACGCGTGCGAAGCTCCCGGAGATGCTCCGTAAACGGCAGGCGCTTTTCGTCTTCGTCAGAGCGCGGGATCGAGTGAACTTCGCTCATTCGGCGGACTCCGGCGCGTCGTCAATCGACAGCCCAGCGCTTGGTCCAGTCGACAGCCCAGCGCTTGGTCCAGTCGATAGCCCAGCGCTTGGTCCAGTCGACAGCCCAGCGCTTGGTCCGGTTGACTCTGCGGATTCGGTGGTCGGGGCGCTTGGCGCTCCCTTCGCGGTGCTGCGTACGCGGAGCGGCGGGCCGGCGGGCGCTGCGGCGGCCTCGAGCGAATCCTGCTGCGAGAACGCTCCCTTGGCGGGACGAATCTGCGGCATCCCATCGCTGGGCGGCGCAGCAGACGCTGAGGCGCTCGGCGTCGGGCCTTCGGTGGTCGGCGCGGCGGGCCCTTCGATGGACTCAAGCAAGTCCATGCCGGGCGTGTCGGTTCCGGCGGCGTCGGGCGTCGCGCTGTCGTCGGCGGACTTCGTGACGTCTTCGAGCAGCGCGGCGGCGGGCGCGTTCAAATCTTTGTTGAGGCGGGCACGCAGCGCGTCGATCTCGGACTCAGCGTCCTTCATGCTGGAGCGCGCGCGGTCGATGTCGAGTTCCTTCACCAGTTGCTTCTGGAGGTCGGCGACGTTGACCTGCGATCGAATCTCTTTGGTGACATCACCGAGATCCCCGCGGATTCGGCGCACCTCGCGGGCAAGCTTTCCGGCCGCCCTCATGGCGTCAGGAAGCTTCTCCGGGCCAAGGATGATAATGGCCGCCACAATGATGACGAGAAACTCGATTCCGCTGATGCCGCACATGGCCGGAGCTATACCACCATCGACGGATATTGCGCCATCGAAGTGAGCGGAGTGTTAGTCATTTCTCTTGTTCGCCCACGCCATCAGCACCGACGCGCCTGTGGGGCGTGAGTCTTCCGAGAGTTCGGCGCTCCGCTCCATGTTGGCTTCGAGCGGTCGATCCTCGCTGAGCTCGTCGATCAGGTCATCGCTGTCGAGCGACTCGGCGACCATGGGTCGGACGCCCGCGAGGGTGGTGTCGCCGGTGCCGAACATATCGTCGTCAGGCGGCGGCGTGCTCCTGTCGTCGTAGTCAAATCGTGACGCGCCGCTCTGCACCGCCGACTGGCTGTTCGGCGTGAGTTCGCTCCGCCGCACCACGCGGGTGGCGACACGGGCTCGGCCGAGCACATGTCCGGCCGAAGACTCCGAATCGACCTGGGAGCGAGAGTTGGGTCGAAGCAAGACCGGGCGGCGTGTGGACTGCGACGGCGACTCAGGACGTCGCGGGGTGTCGCGCGCCTCGGAGGAGCCCGGAAGCCGAACGACGCCGCTGCCAGATGCCGAGGGCGCCTCGGAGCTCGGCCCACCGGTGCTCCGCCCCTCGGTGACGAAGTCGGACGGTACATCGACGAGGGCCGCCTCGATCCCGCTCTCCGCCATGCTCTTGCCGCCCGACGTGAACTGTCGCGCCAACGCGAGGACCCGAGACCGGGCACACGTGAACTGCGGCGCGGTGTCCTCTCCCGCGAAGAAAGGAGCCCCCGAATCCGCCGAATAATCCAGCTCGTCACCAGTGCCCAGTGGGGCCAGCAACGCGTCAACGTCGGCTTGGGAAACGCTCAGTACCGTGTCATGGGGCTCGCGGGACATGCGCGTCGGGGACAGACTGAAGAGGCACACTGGCGGACCCCAAGCGTACCGTTTCTAAGTGCCTCGTCAAGTGGCACCCCAAGGTTCGCCGGCGCCGTCCAAGGGGGCGCGCACGACCGAGCACCCGCCCGCACAGTTGGGCAGACATCGGGCGCGGACAGGGGACAGGGTGTCACCACCCGAGCTCACGAACCGGCGGTCGTTGCCAACTCACGCACCGCCGGACACAATGTTCGCATGCCTACGCCTCCCAACGCTGTTCCTGCCCACTGGGTATCGCACGACTCCGAAGCGTCCTCGCCGGGTCGTGCCGTAAACCCGGCGGTGATCGCCGTCGCCGAGGTGTTGTTTCAGACGCACGCCTCGCAGCCGGACCGGGCGCCGCTTGAGCGGCTGGACGCCGAGGTAGCCGATATGCGGTCCCAGATCTCGGGGCTCGGCATGCTGGTATTCGCGCTGGGCCTGTTCGCGATCACGTGGGTGGCGCCGCTGTGGAGCTTCAAGCTGCCGCGGTTCGCTCGACACGACGCGGCCACGCGGGCGCATATTTTGGAACGCTGGGAGCGAAGCCCGTTCGGCATGTCGTTGTTCGCGGTGAAGGCGATCCTGTGCATCGTGTGGTTCGAGCATCCTGACGCGGCGGCGCACATGAATTTTGACGGGCAACCGCTGCGTCCCTCGCTGGCGCCCGGCGCGAATACGAGCGTTCTGCCGACTCCGACCGCCGTGACCGAAGGAGCACTCCGTGGGTGAGTTCATTGACGGGGCGAAGCTCCGCGGCGTCCAGGATTGGCGCGCTGACGTGGTGATTGTGGGCTCTGGTTCGAGCGGCGCGGTCACCGCCAGCACCCTCGCGGCCGCTGGGCTCGACGTGCTCGTGCTGGAGGAAGGCCCGCACGTAAAGCCCAGTGAATACGGTAAGATGCGGCCAAGCGAGTCGCTGCGGAAGATCTGGCGAGACGGCGCGATGACCGCCGCGATCGGCGTGGGCGACACCCCGATCATCAACGTCACCATGGGCCGTTGCGTGGGCGGCTCGTCGGTGCTCACCGGCGGCGTCTGCTTCCGGACGCCAGAGCATGTGCTGCACACGTGGCAGACCGACCGCGGGTTGCCCGGGTTCGGCGCCGACGAGATGTCGCCGTACTTCGAGCAAGTCGAGCGCGATGTGCACGTGGAGACCGTGCCCGAGGACATGCGCTCGCGCAGCACGCAGCTTTGGAACGAGGGCGCGAAGAAGGCGTGGGGCATCGAGCTCGACCCGACGCGCCGGAACACCCGCGACTGCTCCGGGCACGGCCGCTGTAACTTTGGCTGCCCGCAGGGCTCCAAGATGAGCGTCGACGTGAGCTACCTGCCGCGGGCGATGGCGGACGGGACCAACGTGGCTTCGGGGTGCTTGGTCGAGCGCATCGAGACGCAGCGCGGCAACGCGGTCGGCGTGAGCGGGCGGCTGCTCAATCGCAACGGCAAGCCGGGCGACGCGTTTCGGGTGCACGCCAAGACGGTGGTGCTCGCCGCGGGCGCAGCGCACACGCCACTGTTGCTGCTGCGGTCGGGCATTCGCGGGCGCAGTGGGCAGGTGGGCCGCAACCTGACGCTACACCCGGCGTTCCGCATGACGGCGCGGTTCGACGAGCCCGTGTCGGGTTGGAAAGGCGCGCTGCAGAGCGCCTACACCGACGCGTTCCTCGAGAGCGACGCGTTCACTCTGATCAGCGTGTTTGTGCCGCCCTCGACCATCGCGGCGGGCATCCCGGGCTTCGGGCCGGAGTTCATGGAGCGCGTGGGCGGCATGGACAAGATCGCCATGTTCGGCGGGCTCATCCACGACGAGGGTGGCGGGCGCGTGCGGCGCGGTCCGGGGCGCGAGCCCATCATGACATACCGCATGACGCCGGCCGACCGCGCGGCCCTGCCCAAGCTGGTCCGCCGGCTCGGCGACGCGTACATCGCCGCCGGTGCCCGTGAGCTGTACCTGCCCATCCTCGGCCACGCGCCGGTAGATGCCGACGCGTTCGCCAAGCTCGACCTCGAGAAGGTGCCCGCGCGCCGCTACGAGTGTTCGTCGCAGCACCCGCTGGGCACGACCCGCATGGGCGACGACCCGCGACGCTCGGTGGTCGACGCCACGGGCGCGGTGTGGGACGTCGGCGGCCTGTTTGTAGTCGACGGCGGCGTGATCCCCACCAGCCTGGGCGTGAACCCGCAGCAGACGATCATGGCGATCGCGATGCGCCTATCGCAGGGGATCGCGGAGCGGTCGCGGTAGACTCGCTGAGCGGGCGCGGTAGACTCGCCGAGCGGTCGCGGTGGTTGCCTCTAGGTATCGCGTCGGTGTGCGAATTTCGCTACAACGCCCTACACTCCCGAACCGAACCTATCGCGTCCCACTGCCCTCGAGGCCCCATGCGTTTGAAAGTCGTCGCGCTCCTCGTCGTATTCGCCGCCGCCTGTGGCGATGATACCGGTTCTGTCCCGTTCGACGGCACGGACACGGGCACCACGATCGGCGACACCGGCGAATCCGGCTCCGACGCGAGCTTCGACGCGGTGACCGCACAAGGGTGTGAGACCGCGACGCCCACGGGGCGCTCGGTGAGCGGACAGATCTACATCGACGTAGACGAGTCGGAGCGGTCGCTCTGGGATGGCGGCGCGTTCGCGGGCCCCGACTCCCCGGTGGCCGGCGTGACGGTGCGCTTGATCGGCGGCGACGAGACGCTCCAGACGTCGACATGCGACGACGGCACGTTCGCGTTCAGCGAGCTGGTCGACGACACGTTCTTTGCCCGCGTGGAGTGGCCGGAAGGCGCGCTCTGCCGCACGCGAAACTGCGCGCGCGACTTCTCGGCGGCGCTCGAACGCGGACGCGTGAAGGTGGTCACGGTGGGCGACAGCGTGCCCAAGGTGGGTGACGCGCCCTACTTCCCGGCTCGCTTCGCCGACATGGTGGCGCCGGTGGCCGAGGTCGAGAACGTGAACATCGCCGTGCCGGGGACGGTGTCTGAGGACTGGGTGCCGGGCACCTCGAACTTCGACGACCGCTTGGCGCCGCATATCGCATCGGCGGACGTGGTGGTGGTCTCGATCGGCGGCAACGACTTCTTGGAGTACGCCAACGGCGCGTTCTCGAACCCGCAAGAGGCCATCGCCGGCTTCCCTGACTTTGTTCGCGAGGTGATGGGTCGCGTGCTGTGGATCAAGGACGAGGTGGAGCTTCGCAACCCGGACGCCGACCTCGTGTATTTGCTGTACCCCGACTACTCGCAGTCCGACACGTGGGCCGACCAGTTCGGCTTCGCGCTGTCGGTGATTCAGCCGCTGGTGCACGACGCGCTGGAGCAGCTGCTGGACGAGCTCGAGATGGAAGAGGACATCGTGCTCGTCGACTTCTACGGCTACTACCGCGAGACCGGCCTCGACTTGGACAACTACCTGTTCGACATGCTGCACTTTAACGACGCCGGTCAGCAGGTGTACGCGGAGCAGCTGTTCGAGGCGCTGGGCGGCGTTCGTTTGACGGGCGCCGACGCGACGGCCGAGCTTCGCTTCGGTATGGCCCCCTAGCCTGCGCCGCGCTCCGCAATCTCTTTGATGGTGTGAGATTCACACCCAAGCACACGTAAAAGGTACCCGATGGCTCCACGTCTCAAAGGCCGCGCTCTCCAACTCGCGATTCGCGCAGCCGACACCCGCGTTGGGGCCTCTGCCCTGCGCCGCGTCGCGTTCCACGAGTACGACATGAGCCGGCTGATGACGCTCCCGGTGGACATGCTCGACGCGCTATCCCCCGAGCCGCGCCCGGTGCAAGGCGCGCAGCCCCGGCAGTGGGACGACGCTCGTTTGGGGGCGCCCGACTCGGCGGCCGAGCGGGTGAGCGCGCGGGACCTGCGGGCCGCCTACGAGCGCGGCGACACCACGCCGAGCGAGGTGCTGCACACGCTGTACGCGCGGCAGGACGCGTCGGACTTTGGGCACGCGACGTTCAGCCCGTTTGTGACGCTGGACCGCGCGCGGGCGACGCAATCGGCGGCGGAGTCCACGGCGCGCTATGCGGCAGGAAAGTCGCTCGGCCCGCTGGACGGCATCCCCGTGCCCATCAAGGACGAGGTCGACATGGAGGGCCTGCCCACGTTCGGCGGCACGGCGTTCCTGGACGAGCGGCACGACGCCGACGGTTTCGCGGCGCGGACGCTCCTGGCCGGCGGCGCGGTCATCCCCGGCAAGACGCACACCACCGAGTGGGGCATGAGCCCGCTCGGCATCAACCCGAACCACGACATGCCGCGGAACGTAAACCGGCCCGACTGCGCCGCCGGTGGCTCGTCTACGGGCACGGGCGCGGCGGTCGCGCTGGGTATGTCGACGGTCGGCTTGGGCTCCGACGGCGGCGGCTCGATTCGGATCCCCGCCGCCATGCAGGGGTTGTTCGGCATCAAACCCACGTTTGGGCGCATCGGCCGCTCGGGCGACGTGTTCGGCACCGGCACCGTGTCGGCGCTGGGACCGCTGGGGCGCACGACCAGCGACCTGGTCGACTTCATGAATGTGGCCGCGCGCGGGCGGGATGGCGGGGACTACGCTTGCGGCTACGAGCCCCCCGGCACCCCGCCGTTTGGCGCGTGGGAGTTGGCGCTCGGGCGTGGCATTCGCGGCGCGCGGATCGGCGTACCGGCAGCGGAGTGGCGCGACGCGGATACCGCGGTCGGCGAGCGCGGAATGGCCGCCCTGCGGAAGCTGGAGGCCGAGGGCGCCAAGCTCGTGGACATCGAATTGCCGCACGCGTCGCTGGCGCAAGCGATCGGCGTGTTGTGCATCGGTCCAGAGACGGCGGTGCACGTGCGTGACTTCGCGGAGGCGCACGGCGACAAGTTCGGCGGCGAGCTGCGGTTGCAGCTGGCGATTCTGGGGTCCGTGAGCTCGCAGGAGTACCTGTTGGCCCAGCGTGCCCGCGCGGCGTTGCGGCGAACGACGGCGGCGGCGATGCGCAAAGTAGACCTGCTCGCGCTCCCCACCTTGCCCTGCGTGGCGCCCACGTACCCCGTGTCCGAGAACCGGCAGCAGGTGGCGGACGACGGGGCCACGCGGCGGGTCTGCCGGTACACGTTTCTGGCGAACCTGACAGGCTACCCGGCGGGCACCGCGCCGGTGGGCATGGTCGACGGCCTGCCGGTGGGGCTGCAGTTCATGGCGGACGCCTGGGATGAGGGCAGCGTGCTGGCGGCGCTGGCGGCGGTCGAGCGCACGGGGCTCTCGAACATCCCGCTGAGTTCGGGGTACCGGTCGCTGCTGGCGGGGTAGAATTTCGGGCGCTGACAGAGGCGATCAAACAGGCTAGGTAATCGGGTGTTACTGATGGGACTTCGTCCCGAACGGGGCGGATGCGGGGACGCGAAGCCCACAACCCGATAGACTTCATGCGCGCGAACTCCCTCTCTGTCGCCGTTGCGCTGCTGCTCATTTCGATGACCGGCTGCACCACGTTTTTTGACACAGACATCCCCGATCTGACGCCAGCCGTGGACGTCGGCGACGTGGGTTCCGACGCTGCAGACGCTGACGGTGACGTGACGGCGGAGGACGCCGGAGACGTATCGTCCGACGCGCTCGATGCCGCCGACGACGCGGACGTGCCGCCGCCGGAGAACCTGTGTGGCGGCGACGAGCCGTTGGAGTGGGAAGGAAACTTTGTAGAGGCCGGCGATCCGTGCGGCCCGTGCGACGACGGCGTGCTCGTGTGCGTGACCGACCGGGACGTGGACTGCGAGCGTGCGTCGGCGGTGAACGCCTGCGGCGGATGCGGCCCGCTCGAGGGCGCTCCCGAGGACGCGTGCGGACGCTGCGGCGGCGTGTGGACCTGCGACGGCGAGGAGCAGTCCTGCTCCGTTTCTGTGAACGTTTGCGGCGGGTGCACCGAGCTCGAGCTCGGCGTCGGCGAGGCCTGCTCGACCGACGGTACGGAGGCCCAGAACGGCATCACCCGCTGCGTATCTCCCGACCTGATCACGTGCGTGCCGGCGCGGCAGAACGCGTGCGGCGGACCGGAGCAGTTGGAAGGCGAAGTCGGCGACCCATGCGGCGCTTGTGGCCTGGGCTCGCTGGTCTGCGATGGCGAGAACGCGCTCGTGTGCGCGGACGGCGAGACGGGCACGAACGCGTGCGGCGGCTGCAACGTGTTGGCCGGCGCGCCCGGCGACCGCTGTGGCGCGTGCCGCGGCGAGTATGCGTGCAACGGCGAAGACGCCGTGGTGTGTGTCGAAGAGCTGCGCAACGCGTGCGGCGGTTGCTCGGATCTGGGCTCCGGCGTGTTGGGCGAGCAGTGCGGCGACGGCGTGTTCTGGGCCTGTGACGGCCTGGACTCGCTCGTGTGCCCCGAGGGCACGCGCAACGCCTGCGGCGGCATGCTGGTCATGAGCGAAGACCCGGGCGAAGCCTGCGGCGCATGCGATGACGGCTACTCGGTTTGCAGCTCGCCAAACTCGGTGGCCTGCGTCGACGCGACCGCGCTCAACGCGTGCGGAGGCTGTGGATTCTTGCCCGGCGAGATCGGCTCGCCGTGCGGCGGACGCGGCGTGTGGAGCTGCGACCCCGACACCAACGCGGCGGTGTGCGCGCTCGACACGGCGACCAACCGCTGCGGCGGCACGACCGTGCTTGAGCAGTCGCCCGGCGAGGCCTGCGGCGCCTGCAACACCGGCGTCGTCGCTTGCGTGACCACGGACACGACCGCGTGCGTAGGCGAAGATCGCGACGCGCTCCGCAGCTTCTTCCCCGACACGGACCTGGACGGCTACGGCGACCCCGACGCCGAGCCCGTGCTGGCTTGCACCGCGGAGGCCGGACTGGCCGCCAACGACGAGGACTGCGACGACACCACCCACCTCGTGTACCCCGGCGCGCCCGAGCTGTGCGACACGCGCGACAACGACTGCGACAACACCGAGGACGAAGATGTCGTGGATCTGCCGTGGTACTTGGACTCCGATGGTGACCTTTACGGCGACCCGACCGACGCGATCGAAGCCTGCAACAACCCCGGCGGACGCGTCCTGGACGCCACCGACTGCGAAGACGGCGACGGCGCCGTCTACCCGGGCGCCGAAGAGATCTGCGACGGCGCGGACAACAACTGCAACGGCACCGCGGACGAAGGCACCGGCAACGCCTGCGGCGGATGCACGGAGCTGACCAACCCGGTGGGCGCGCTCTGCGGCCCCTGCCTGCTCGACCAATACGTGTGCTCCGGCTCCGACGCCTCCGTGTGCAGCGGCGCGACGCCCTGCCCGTCCTCCGAGATCGCGACCGGCGACGCGTTGGACGTGGACGCCACCTGGGCGACGTTGGTCGGCGAAGTCGTCACGCTGCCGGAGTTCGCGACCGCCATCGGGTTCTGCTGGACGCCCACGGCGGACGCGCCAGGCCGGACGGCTCACGACTGCATCGAGGTCCCCGCTTCGCCCATCGCCACCGGCACGTTCTCAGGCGCGGTGACGGACCTCACGCCGGGCTCCGTGTATCGTGTCCGCGCGTGGATCGAGGCTGGCGGCGAGACGTTGTACGGCAACGTCGCCAACTTCTCGACGCTGCGGGGCGTGGTCACCAACGTGATGGCCAGCGACGGCGACGAGGCCGACTTTGTCGCCGTCACGTGGGACGCCTTGGAAGGCGCCACCGGATATGCGCTGGAGCGCGATGGGCTCGAGCTCGCGCGCGTTGACGCTGCCACGCTCTCGTTCGACGACTTCGACGCGGCACCGGCGCCGATCCCGGGCGCCCCGAACGACACCGTGGGCACGCTGGGCACCGACCCCGACGAGGTCGTGTTCACGTGGTCCGCGCCCGAAGCGGCACCCGGCGCTTCGAGCTCGTACACCGTGCGCGGTGTGTTCAGCGACGGCACCGGCGAGCCCTCCCTCGCTGACGCCGGCTTCCGCGCCGCCTTGCCGGTGTTGCGCTACGAGGTGTCCACCAACGCTGGCGCCGATTGGCTGTCCGTACACGACGCGCTCACATACGCGATCGACGACGCACCGGCTGGCGCGATCGACAGCGCGCGCGCCGCGGCCTCGGACGGCACGAGCGGCGCCATCGAACTCGAGGTGTCCGACGTGACGTCCACGCCGGGCGCCGCCGTGCAGTTGCGCGTTCGCGCCGTAAACGCGGCCGGCGAAGGCGCCTCGTCCCCCGACGCGACCGGATTCCGCGGTATCGGCGACCTGGACGTGCAGTGGCAGGTCTCCGCCGGCGACGCGGACGAAGCCTACACCGCCCTCTCCGGCGTCACGGGCGAAACCACCAGCTTCACCCCGGCGTGGGGCGCTGAACCGCGGTGGTACCGTGCCGAGGTGCAGGCACCCGGCGCGACGCTCACGGTATCGGCAGCGGATCGCGGCTTCGCGGCCGCCACGCCCGTGGTCACCCTCGGCGACCTCGTGCTCGACGGCTCCTCCGCCGACGTGACGCTCACGGTGTCCGCGATCGGCGGTCCCCCGGCGAGCTCCCATGGCGTGTGCTGGTCCGTCGCCTCCGAGCCCGGCCCCTCCGACCCGGCAGCCAGCTGCGTGGACTTGGGCGCCGCGGCAGAGACCGGCGAGACCCCGATCTCACTCACGGGGCTCGACGCTGGAACCACCTACTTCGCCCGCGCCTTCGCCGTGCAGGCCGACGTGGTGCACTACAGCGACGCGCTGTCGTTCATCACCCTCCCGGGCGTGCCGACCGACGTGTTGGCCGAGCAAAACGCCACCGGCGGCGAGATCACCGTCACGTGGAACGCGGTGCCCGGCGCGACCGGCTACCAAGTGTATCGGGACGGCTCTCCGGTCGCGTCTTCGACCACCGCCGTGTGGATCGATGTAACCCCGCCGCAGGCCCCTGCGCCGGACGGAAGTGCGCTCGAACTGAACGCATCGAACGGCACCGAAACCGACGCCGTCATTCTGACGTGGACCGCGCCCGCGGCCGCACCCGGCGAGACCGCCACGTATCAGGTCGCCGCCGAGAACGTCGCAGGCATGGGCGCGCTCTCCGACGGCGCCAACGGTTGGCTCGCCGCCGCCCCCGCCACCGGCTACGAAGTCTCGATCAACGACGGCGCGTGGACCCCCGTCGGCGACGTGCTCACGTGGTCGGACACCAGCGCACCAGCGCCCTCCATCATCGCCGGCGACGCCCAAGCGAGCGAGGGCACCTCGTCCAGCTTCGTCGCGCTCGCGCTCGAAGGTGACGCCGTTCTCGTCGGCGACAGCAACAACTACGCCGTGCGCGGCGTGAACAGCACCGGAGCTGGCAGCGCGTCGGCCTCGGCGTCCGGGTTCCGCGGTATCGGCGAAGCGACCTACGCATGGGAGCGCGCAGACGCCGAGACCGGCCCGTTCGCGCCCCTCGCCGGCGCGACCTCACGCGAATTCCAGGACACCACGGCGCCCGCGAGCGGCGTCCATCGCTGGTACCGCTGCGTCACCTCGGCCGCCGGCGCCTCGTCGGGGACCTCGACCGTCGCCGAGGGCTATCGCGACCCGGGCCTGCCGTCGGTCATCACCGAGCTGCCCACGTTGATCACCTCGACGTCGGCCATGTTGCACGGACACGTCACGCAAGTCGGCGGCGGCGCCATCGCGCAGCACGGCTTCTGCTGGGGCGCCACCGCGAACCCCGCCCTCGGCGGTAACTGCGTGGCGCTCGGCGCGACCCCGACGGCCTCCTTCACGTCGACAGCCTCAGGCTTTGTGGCCGGCGCGACGGTGAACGTCCGCGCCTACGCGACCACCAGCGCCGGCGCGACCGCATACGGCGGCAACCAAGTGTTCACCACCCTCCCGGAGGCGCCCACCAACCTGTTGGCCTCCGATGGCACGGCCACGACCGCCGTCAACATCACCTGGGACGCGATGCCCGGCGCGACGGCGTACCGCTTGATGCGCGACGGCGAAGTGCTCGCCGAGGTGTCCACCGCCTCTTACACCGACGCCACCGCCGGCGCGCCCGGCCTGCCGACCGCCAACGGAATGACCCCGTCGGCGAGCGTCGACCGGACCACCCGCGTCCAGGTCAACTGGGCCGAGCCGACCCGCGCGACCGGGGCCGCGCACACGTACCAAGTGTTCGCGCTCAACGACTGGGGCGAGAGCGAGCCGTCGACCACCGACGTAGGCTTCCGGGCGCATCTGCCCATCATCGGCTACGAAATTCGCGTGGACGGCGGCGCATGGATCACGGTGTCGACGGGCAACGAGTACGCCGACACCGCAGCCGCAGCGGGCGCCATCGTGCCCGGAGCCGCCACGGCCTCGGACGGCACCTCGACCAACGTGCAGCTCGCGCTGTCTGGACACACGTCCAACCCTGGTGCCGAGCGATCCTACGAGGTCCGCGCCCGCAACAGCGCGGGATTCGGCGCCGTCTCCGCGCCCACCACCGGCTACCGCGTCGTCGGCGCGCTGACGTTCCAATGGCAGCGCTCCGCGACCGGCACCAGCGGCTGGAGCAACTTGGCCGGAGCGACCTCCACGTCGTTCAGCGATAGCACGGCGCCGGCCAGCGGCGACATCCAGCACTACCGCTGCCAAGTGTCCGCAGAAGGCGCCACGTCGGCGACCTCCGCGAGCGACTCCGGATTCCGGCAGAGCCTCCCAGTCGTCACGACCACGACCTCGACGGCCACCGCCACCAGCGTCACCACGTCCTTCAATCTGACCGCGACCGGCGCGCCCGCCGCGACCACCATGGGCGTCTGCTACGGCCTCGCCGGCACTTCGCCCACGCCCAGCAGCGGCGCCGCTTGCATCGAAGGCCCCTCGCCGAGCGTCGGCGCCTTCAGCGTGACGATCCCCGGCCTCAGCGGCGGCACCGCGTACGTGGTTCAAGCGTACGCGGAGAACACGTTCGGCACCGCGCTCGGCGGCGTGCAGACCGTGCTCACGCTTCCGAACGCCCCCAGCAACGTGGTCGCCTCCGACGGCACCGACGCGCGCTGGGTCGACGTGACCTGGTCGCCGAGCGTCGGCGCTACATCGTACACGGTGTACCGCGGCGGCGTGGTCGCCGGCACCGTTTCAGGAACCAGCTTCCAGGACTCCGCCGCAACGGCCGGCGGTGTGCCCGGCGCCTCCACGGGCGCGACCGCTACGCAGGGCACCAGCTCCACCGGCGTGACGCTCAACTGGCCCACGCCCGCCGTGCCCGACGGCCCGAACCACACGTATTGGGTGGTCGCGAACAACAGCGCCGGAAGCTCCAGCGATAGCGTCATCGACGTCGGACGCCGCGGCCCCCTGCCGATCACCTCTTACGAGGTGCAAGTGAACGGCGTGTGGACGAACGCGGGCAGCTCGCTGACGTACTTCGACACCACCGCCCCCGCCGGCAGCATCGCCGCCGGCACCGCGGTCGCCTCCGACGGCACCGCGCCGGCGTTCGTCGCCCTCAGCCTGTCAGCGGCAGCCGCGGTCGACGGCGCAACCGCAACGTACCGCGTGCGTGCGAACAACGACGCGGGCACCGGCGCGGAATCCTCCACCTTCACCGGACGCCGCGGCGTCGGCGCGCTCACCTACCAATGGCAGCGCTCCACTTCGACCTCGCCCACGAGCTTCACGCCCATCGGCGGCGCGACCACCGCCGAGTACCAAGACACCGGCGCGCCGGACAACGGCGACCCCCGATACTACCGCTGCGTGCTCGGCGCAGACGGCGCCGCAAGCGCCACCTCCGGACACGACTCCGGCTACCGCGCGGCGGACCTCCCCGGCGTGGTCACCAACCCCCCGACGGCCATCGCTGGCTCGGTCGACGTCAGCCTCTCCGGCTCCCTCACCAGCCTCGGAAGCCCGAGCGCCACCGACCACGGCTTCTGCTGGGCAACAACGGCAACGCCGACGCTCTCCGACAACTGCGTCACGCTCGGAGTCCCCACAGGAGCCGGCTCGTTCACGGGAGTTACGGGCGGCCTGTCGCGCGGCGTCACCTACTACGTGCGCGCGTACGCGCTCAACACGGTCGGCGTGTCGTACGGCGGCGCGGTGTCGTTCATCACCGCCCCCTCCACGCCCACCGGCGTCACAGCCACCGACGGCGCGTCTCAGAGCCGCGTCACAGTCACCTGGAACTCGGTGCCCGGCGCGAGCAGCTACAGTGTACTCCGTGGCACCGCAGTCATCGGCACGGTCACCGGCACCACAACGTTCAACGATGACAGCGCGCCCGCCGCGCCCGGTCCCGACGTCTCCGCGATGGTGCTCTCCACGTTGGGTACGCGCAGCCAGATCAACGTGAACTGGACGTCGGCGGCGCTGCCGAACGGCGCCACACAATCGTACCGCGTCGTGGCCCACAACGACGGCGGCTCGAGCTCCACCAGCTCCACCGACACCGGCTACCGCTCCGCTTACGGCCTAGCGTACTACGAGCTCCTCATCACGCCGACCACAGGCTCCCGCGTCTCGATCGACAAGGGCTCCTCGCAATCGCACACGGACACGACCGCCCCGGCCGGTACCATCACGTCAGGCTCGGTCACGGCCAGCGACGGCGCCAGCGGCGTGAACGGTATCAACGTGGCGAACGTGGGCAGCGGCGTGCAGCCCGGCGACGTCGTCATGTACGAAGTCCGAGCGGTCGACACCGCTGGAAATAAGAGTTCCTGGTCGACGCCCGCTACCGGACAACGCACTGTCGGCACACTCAGCCGCCAATGGCAGCGCTCCACCGGCGACAGCGCGAGCGGCTTCTCCAACATCGGCTCGGCCAACGCCAGCGACGTATACTTGGACACGACCGCCCCCGCTCAGGGATACGGCCGATGGTACCGCGCGCTGCTCAGCGCCGACGGCGCGGCGACCGTGTACGCCAGCGCCAACCGCGGCTGGCGCCTCTCGGCCGGCTGCGTCGCCGGCGCGTACGACCTACCAGACGCCGGCGGATTGGACTGCGACGGTGACGGCATCGACGGCACCGAGTCGGACTCCATCTTCGTGAGCGCGACCCACGGCTCCACGTCGGGCACCGGCACGCGCACCTCCCCTCTCTCGCGCATCGAGGACGGCCTCGCGCTCGCCCTCAGCCAGAGCAAGCCACACGTACTCGTGGCGCACGGCGTGTACAACGAGCAAGTCACATTGCCGGACCGTATCAACCTGTGGGGTGGATACGACGACGACTTCCGCTCGCATGATCCAACCACGTACTCGTCCGTTATCAGCTCTTCGACGCCGCGCGGCGTGGTCATCCAAGACCGCTACGACGTGGGCTACCTGGACGGGTTCACCATTCAGGCGGCGGCCGCGACGACCAGCTCCGGATACCGGACCAGCGCCGCGATCGCCGGCCACACCATCTACGGGCACATGCAGATCACGCGATGCAGCCTCAGCGCCTCAAGCGGCCGGGCGGGCACGTCCGGCGCCATCGGCACGTCGGGCACAGCCGGCGGCGACGGCACCAACGCGAGTGGCTCCACGCGCGGCCTCGGCAGCGCCAGCGCGTGCGACGTCGAGGGCGCCAACGGCAAAACTGGAACGTCCATCCGACCGTCCAACGCGGCGAGCGGAGGCGAGACCGAGAGCTCCGGACCCGGCGGCGCGGGCGGCGTGCCCGGCGTGTACGCAGCCGCCTGCTGGGCAGCCGGCGACGCGGGCGACGGCGGCGACGGCCAGCGCGGCTTCGACGGGCCGGGCGGCTCCGCGCCCAACGCGCAGCGCTATGGACAGGTGACCAACCTCGCCGGTGGCGCCTGGGACTTCCAGAGCGGCCAAGGCGGCACGGGCGGCATCGGCAGCCCGGGCGGTGGCGGTGGCGGCGGCGGCCAAGGCGGCGCTGTGCTGGGCGCCGGCACCTGCGTGGGCGGCG
>CBDUJZ010000029.1:0-41268 GCA_965367675.1 uncultured Myxococcales bacterium
GCGTTCTGACCACCGGCTTGGGCTAGCGTCGGCGTGCCGCCACCGCGTCCGCCAACGTGCGCTGCAGCGGCGTTCACCAGGTCGCCGGCCTTGAGCCCGCGGCTCTTGACCGCACCGTCGCTCGCGAGGACCAGCAACGCGGGAGCGCCGTCGATCTCCGCACCGAGCAACACCACGCCGGGGTCGCCCATGGTGCCACGCAGGTGGTCCGCCATGGTCAGGAGCGCGTCGCGGTCGGCGACCGATACTTGGGCTGCAATGACCACGACGCCGTCCACATCGACAGCTCCGGAGCTGAGGTCGCCGGCGGCCGAGCTCGCTTGCGCAGCGGTGAGCATCTCCACCTTGCGCTCAAGCTCCTTGGTGCCGTCCAACATGCGCTGGATCTTGTCCTCGATGCCAGCGGGCTGCGTCCGCAACAGCGTCGCGATGTCGAGCAAGCGTTGGCGCTCCTCGGCGGCCAGTTCGAACGCACGCTCGTTGGTCACGGCCTCGATGCGGCGTACACCGGCGGCGACACCCGACTCGCTCAGGATTCGGAAGTACCCAATGTCGTTGGTCTCGTTAACGTGGATACCGCCGCAGAGTTCGATGGAGTGTCCGGGCACTTCGATCATGCGAACATGCTCGCCGTACTTCTCGCCGAACATCATCATCGCGCCCATGCGCTCGGCCTCCGCGAGCTTGACGTTCAAGTGCACTCGCACGGGCTCGTTGTTCCGAATGCGCGCGTTCACCCAGCCTTCGATCGCGCGAAGCTTGGCGTGTGACACGGGCTCGTCGGAGCTGAAGTCGAAGCGCAGGCGGTCAGCGGACACGCGGGAGCCAGCCTGGAACGCCGTCTCGCTCACGATCTGGTGCAGCGCAGCGTGCATCAAGTGCGTGGCCGTGTGGTTGCACGCGGTGAGGTGCCGTTGCTCGGAGTCGATGGTCGCCGTCACCGGCTTGCGCAGTCGGTCCGAGGTCAGCGTGCCGATGCGTACGTCACAGTGGTGCGTGATGCCCGCGGTGGTCTTCTGGGTGTCGCGAACGCGGAGCTCCAGCAGCCCATCTTCCGACGCGATCGTACCGGTGTCGCCAACCTGGCCGCCGGACTCGGCGTAGAACGGGGTCTCCCGCAGACACACATCGACGGTGTTGTCGTCGTTGACGCGGTAGCGGAGCACGTCGGCGATCGCCTCGGTGTGCTCGTAGCCCACGTAGACGTCCGCCGCGCCGTCCTGGAGAATCTGCCACTCGCCGTTGGCGTCGTAGCGGTCGTCCGCGGCCTGGCTCTGCTTGCGCTGGCGCAGCATGGCGGCCTCGTAACCGTGGCGATCGGTCGACAGGCCACGCTCTTCGGCCATGATCTCGGTCAGGTCCGGCGGGAAGCCGAACGTGTCGTACAGCTTGAACACGCTCTCGCCGTCGATGACCTTGGAGCCGGCGGTTTCGGTGGTCGCCGCGACCTCTTCGAACAGCGCGATGCCGCGGTCGATGGTTCGGAAGAAGCGCTTCTCCTCGGTGCAGATGATCGTCTTGGCGTCTTTCCCCTTGATGCGAAGCTCGGGGTACACGTGCTGGAACGTGTCGACCACGGCGTCGGCGACCTCGAAGAGGAACGGGCCTTCGAAGCCGAGCTCGCGGCCGTAACGAACGGCGCGGCGGAGGATTCGGCGCAGCACGTAGCCGCGCCCCTCGTTGCTGAACTTGGCGCCGTCGCAGATGCTGAACATGATCGTCCGCACGTGGTCCGCGATAACGCAGTACGACGTGAAGTCGGCGTGGGCGTGCAGGTCGGCCGCCGCGACGGTCTCGCCGCGCAGCAGGTGGTGCGTACGCTCAAGAATCGTCGAGAACAGCTCCGTGTGGAACACGTTGTCCACACCCGCGAGCACCGCGGAGACCCGATCGAGGCCCATGCCGGTGTCCACGGACTGCAAGGGCAGGGGAGTCAGCTCGCCCGTCTCTTCGGCGTTGGACTCCATGAACACGAGGTTCCAGATCTCAACGAAACGGTCCTCGTCGAACCCAACTTCCCACACGGCCTCACCGGCCTCGGGGTGGTTGTCGTAGTAGATCTCGGTGCACGGACCACACGGACCCGTGGGGCCCATGGCCCAGAAGTTGTCCTCTTCGAGCCGGACCAAGTGCGCTGGCGAGAGACCGATCTCGTTGTTCCAGATCGCGTAGCTCTCATCGTCGGTGGTGTAGACGGAGATGAACAAGCGCGCCGGGTCGAGCTTCACGACCGTGGTGATGAACTCCCACGCCCAAGCGATGGCCTCGCGCTTGTAGTACTCACCAAACGACCAGTTCCCGAGCATCTCGAAGAACGTCAGGTGACGGCCGTCCTTGCCGACCTCGTCCAGGTCGTTGTGCTTGCCGCCGGCGCGGATGCACTTCTGAACGCTGGTCGCGCGCTCGTAGTCGCGCTTCTCGAGGCCGAGCAGCACGTCCTTGAACTGATTCATCCCCGCGTTCGTGAAGAGCAGCGTCGGGTCGCCCTCAGGAACGACGGGCGACGATGCCACCTTGCGGTGCTGCTTGGTGGCGAAGAAGTCGAGGTACGCGGAGCGTAGTTGGTCGGGTGTCATCGCCATGGCCGTTTGGGGTCCGTGTGCGGGAGGAATGCGGACGGCACGAGCTAGCAAAGGCACGCAGTCGGTGCAATCGATGCTGATCGCGATCGCAGCGTGTTGAACACGCCTCTCCTCCCGCCACGTCCTCGACTGGCGGACCGACCGGGCGGGGCGACCTAGTGGTCGTGCCCTTCGTCGCCCGAGATGCCGTGCGGGTGCCCGTGGTCGAGCTCGTCTTCGTTCGGCTCGCGGATGCCCACGATCTCCACTTCGAAGTGCAGCGTCTTGCCGGCGAGCGGGTGATCCATCGTCACGTACACCGCGTCAGGCGTCGAGCGCGTGACCCAGAGGGGCACCATGCCGTCTTCGCCTTCCGTGTAGAACTGCATGCCTTCCTCGATCTCCATATCGTCGGGGAAGTTGTCGCGCGGCACGCGCTGGTCTTGCGCTCCGCTGGCTGCGCCGTAGGCGTCGGCCGGGTCGACCTCAACCTTGAGCTTGTCGCCGACCTTCTTGCCGGTGAGCTTGCGCTCCAGGCCGGGCACGATGTTGTCGGCGCCGTGAAGGTACGGCATCGGCTCTTCGCCCTCGGAGGTGTCGAGCACTTCGCCGTCGGCGTCGCGAAGGGTAAAGTGCATGATGACCACCTTGTGGTCGCGAATGACGTCGTCGGTGTTGGACACGTAGAGCTCGTGGAGTGGCGGGCGTCGCGAAATGCGGGTCCCGGATGCCTTAAAGTTCAGCGCGGAGCGCGCAGGGCGGCTTCGTAGAGCGCGGCAGCGGTTTCGTCCAGTCCTCGGCGCGCGGCTTGTGCTGCCGTCGCCCGGAGCTGCGCCGCCGTCGCACGTCGGAAGCGCACATCAGACGGGAACGTGCCCATGCGCAGCATCGTCACACCATCGGTGGGCAGCGGCTCCCACAAGTCTGCGACGGTCGCTTGCAGACCGGTGACGTTCCGGCTGGTCGGCGTGCGCGGCGTCGATTGCATGAGCGCGAACGCCCCCGCGATGGTCAGCGCAGCGGCGAACAGCGTCAGGCGCTCCAGCCGATCCAACGACCGCGTTTGCAGTAGCGCGGTGGCAAAGGCGGTACCGTGGAGAGCCACCAACGGCACCAGCGTCGCCACGCCGGTCAGTCCGAGCGCGCTGCCGAGCGAGTGGGGATAGAAGCCGCGCTGAAGCATGTGAATCGCGATCTCGTAGATCGGATTCGACACCGCCTCGGGGAAGTGCGGGAACACGAACGCGGACACGCCACAGTTGAACATCGAGACGGCCACCAGGCCGAATGCGAGACCCATCACCGGTACCCCAAGCCGTGTCCGTCGCAGCTCCGACATGAACACGATCATGTACCAAGCCAGGAACGGCACGACCGGCACAATGTAGCGCGGGCCAGCCGTCCAGCCGCCGCGCCAGTTGTCCACCATGGCGATGAACATCGTGTAGACGAGCAACGTGGCGAACGTGACCAGCGCGGGCTCGCGCAGCCGTCGGAAGTGCATCGCGAACACCAACCCGACGAACGGAATCATCGTCCACGGGAGGAACCAAAACAGGCCGTTGGAGGGGGCAAAGAAGCTGCCGTGAAGCGCCACCGGCTGAATATGCTCCATGCCGAAGAACCCCGCGGAGTGGCTGGCCACAAAGTCCGGGTTTTCCAGGTGGGAGTACGGCAACTCCATGGGCCCGCCAAACGCCTTCCAGTGGAACAGGAAAACCAGACCCAGCGGCAGCAGCATGCCGAGCGCGCTCCAGCAGAAAAATCGGCTGCGTTGCGGGGAGCGGTAGAGCGCGTACATCCCGACCACGGCGCCGCCGAGCGCACCGGGATACTCAAGCGCGAGCGCCGTCGCGAGTAGGAACCCAAGCCAGAACGGGGCGCGCCACCCGTACGGGTTCTCGCGGTGGTCGAAGGACAACATATGGGCGCCGAACAGGCACGCCGCGACCATGGCGTGGCTGGCAAACATACCGCCATACGTGAGCAGCGTGCTGCCGAGCGCGAGCGCGATCACGCCCAGCATACGGACGGCGGTAGGCGCACCGAAACGGCCCGAAAAACGGGCGAACCAAAAGAGGAACCCGAGCAGCGGCAGCACGCTTGCGCCCACGCGGCAGACCATCACAATCTCTTGCTTGGTCGCCTTGCGGTCCAGCGCCTGATTGATCGCATAGTGCGCAGCGTACACAGGCACGCCGAGGTACGACATTCCGGGCGCCTTGCCGGCGTACATGCGGCCGTCAAACGTGGCCTTGTCGTTCACGTAGCCCCACTCCGCGATGATGTCGTCGATCGCGAAGGTGTGGTCCTCGACCATGGCCCGCGTCATGTACACGCGGACGTTCTCGTTGGGGTTATTGAGGTGTCCGAAGTAGGGCGCGTTGTACGCGTAGACCCCCACAATAACGGCGAGCAGCACCGCCCACGCGACGCGTGGAGAGCGGAGTGCGTCGACGCCGTTCACGGCACCCCTGCGTCGACGACCTGCAGGTCCCAGCAGAAGTGGCGGACGCCCGGGCGTGCGGCTGAGATGGTGATCGTCAGCGGCCCTTCGTAGTCTTCGGGGAGCTCGAAGCGCAGCGGTCGGCGCCCTAGCTGCCGGTGTGCGCGATAGCGGCCGCGCTCGTCCCCTGCTTCGAGCGTCACGCGCACCGCGCTGCCGTCGGCAATGGAGACGGCGTAGTCGGTGAGTGCGTACCACCCCGTCACGTGCGTGCCCTCGATGTGGTCGAACGTGATCTCGAGGTCCGCGCTGTCGATGGGGTGCGACCATGTGCAGCGAAAGGGCTCGCCGGAGAGCACTTGCTCGGTGTCACCGACCCACGTCCAGTCGGCGTCCGGGCAGTCGAATCGGTCGCCGATCCACGGACACTCGACGGCCTCGTCGGCGCGCGGGTTCATCATGACGGTAGCGGTCTCAATCTGGTCGCTCAGGTCAAAGACCACGCGCTCCGGCCCTGCCAATTGGTAGAGTTCGACCGTGAGGGTTCCGACGTCCTCGGCGAGCAGCCGCGTGGCGCGCGTTCCCAGTGAGCGACGCAGCGCCGGCGGGTCGACGCCGCGCGCGTGCACCAAAATGACGCGCTGAAAACGCTCAGCTTCCAATGGCAACGTGGCGCTCGCGATCGCATCCACGTGCTCGTCGAAGTAGCTCAGGTCGGGGTAGCGCTCGCGAGGGTACAGCACCACCAGATCGCCCGTCTGAAACAGCGCGCTCGCCCGCGCAGCCGCCCGCGCGATGTCCGGTTCGGTGTCCATGCGCTGCAAAAACAGCATTCCCAACGCGAGGGTCACCACGAGCGGGACCACGATCGAGAACGTGTACGCGACTGTTTGGGAGGTGGAGTTCACGGAGCGGTGTGCAGAGCGAGTGGGCCCTTGAACACGAAAGTGGCACGCGTGTCGAGAGCACCTCGACCGAGGGTCCAGTTTCGTGCGCTTGTCGTTGGGGTCGCGCTTTGATAGCAGCGCACGTCCTCGCGTCCTAGGAGAGCCATGTACGACCATCTGCGAAACACCGATCCCGCCATCGCTTCTCTCGTGACCGCCGAGATCGACCGGCAGTCCACGACCATTCGACTCATTGCGAGCGAAAACTACGCGTCCGCTGCCGTGCAAGCCGCTGTCGGGTCGCCGCTGGCGAACAAGTACAGCGAGGGATACGCCGGTCGTCGCTACTACGAGGGCCAAGAGGTCATCGACCAGGTCGAGACGCTGGCGATCGACCGCGTGAAGGCGCTGTTCGGTTGCGAGCACGTGAACGTGCAGCCGTACTCCGGATCGCCCGCGAACCAAGCCGTATACTTCGCGCTCCTCGAGCCCGGCGACACGGTCATGGGCCTCGGCCTCCCTCACGGTGGCCACCTGACCCACGGATGGAAGGTGAACTTCTCCGGCCGTCACTACGGCGCGGTGCAGTACGCGGTCGACAAGGAGACCGAACTCATCGACTACGACGGCATGCGGGCGCTCGCGCGTGAGCACAAGCCGAAGATGATCATCGCCGGCATCACCGCGTACCCCCGCTTCATCGATTGGGAGGCGTTCCGCTCCATCGCTGACGAAGTCGGAGCCGTGTTCATGGCCGACATCGCCCACATCTCGGGCCTCGTCGCCGCTGGAAAGCACCCCTCGCCGGTGCCGTTCGCTGACGTCGTGACGTCCACCACGCACAAGACCCTTCGCGGCCCGCGCGGCGGCATGATCATGTGCCGTGAGCAGTACGCCAAGGCCATCGACCGCGCCGTGTTCCCCGGTCTGCAGGGCGGACCGCACAACAACACGACCGCCGGCATCGCCGTGGCCGCGCTCGAAGCGACCACCCCCGAGTTCGGCCAGTACGCGCAGCGCGTCGTCGACAGCGCCAAGGCGTTGGGCGAAGAGCTGTCCAACCGCGGGTTCCGACTCGTCACGGGCGGCACGGACAACCACATGCTCGTGGTCGACGTGACCAAGCGCGGCGTCACCGGCAAGCAGCTGAGCAAAGCGCTCGACCGCGCTGGCATCGTCTGCAACTTCAACTCCATCCCGTTCGACCCGCGTAAGCCGTTCGACCCCAGCGGCATCCGCATCGGTACCGCCGCGATGGCCTCCCGTGGCATGGGAGCGGCGCAGATGAGCACCCTCGCGGGCTGGATCGACACCGTGACCGAGGCCGTCGAAGACGAAGCCGTGCTGACCCGCGTGCGCGACGAAGTCGCTGCGTTCGTCGCCGACTTCCCCGCACCCGGCTTGGAGACGCGTTAATGATCTGCGCTCTCACACCAGGGGTGTCTCCGGACATCCTGGGCGACAGCGTTCGCGACGAGGTTGCCAAGGCGCTCGGTGACGTTCCGCGCCACATGTTCCTGCCGGAGCACAAGCGCATGACCGCGTACATGGACCGCGCGGTGTCGCTCGGCAGCGGCCGTCGGTGCCCGCAACCGTCCGTGGTCGCCCGCATGCTCAACGCCTGCCAAGGCCTCGATGGGCGCGTGCTCGTTGTCGCCGCTGGCACCGGCTACGTCGCCGCATGCGCGGCGGAGACCGCATCCGAAGTCGTCGCGGTCGAGACCAACCAAGACCTCGTCAGCCGAGCCGCCATCGCGCTCGGTCACGTGAGGGGAGGGCAGCGCATCGTCCTCCGTGAATCGCTCCCGCCGCTGGCAGCCCTTGAGGCCGCCCCGTTCGACGCGATCCTCATCTGCGCCGCGCTAGAGCGCTCCCCCCGTCGGCTGCTCGGCGCGCTGACGGAAGGCGGCGTCCTCGTGGCCCCCATTACCAACGAGCGAACGAAACTCTACGCGTTCCAGCACATCGCCCGCGGACACCTGCGACGCGACCTGGGACTCATCGATGTAGAGCCGCTCCCAGCCGTGGATCCAAGCGAATGTTGAGCTTCGTTATCGCATTCGTCGCGTCCGTCCTGGTGACGTGCATCATCGGGCTGCCGCTCGGCAACATCTGGTATGGCGTCATTCCCGGCATCATCGCGGCCGGCGTCGTCTGGTTCCTGATCGGCCGCCGCGTCATGCAGGACCTGCAGCAACGCATGGCCGTCGTGCAGAAGATTCTCACGCCCGCCAACCCCATGCGGCCCACCAAGCCTCGAATCGACGACGCCGTCGCCGTGCTCGAGGATGGATACAAGTGGTCGCGTTGGTCGCCGTTCGTCGAGGGCCAGCTCGCCGGCCAAGTCGGTACGCTGTACTTCATCGACAAGCGCTTCGAAGCGGCGCAACCGCACCTCGAGAAGTCGTCCGCCCGCAACTGGGTCGCCAAAGCGATGCTCGGCGTCATCTGGTACAAGCGGAAGAACGAAGAAGAGATGAAGAAGGCCTTCGAGTCCGCAGTGAAGTACTCCGGCAAGGAGTCCCTCTTGTGGAATCTCTACGCCTACTGCCTGTACAAGCGCGACCGGCGCGACGAGGCTATTGCGGTGCTCAACCGGGGCATCGAGAAGATGGGAGACGAAGCCCGGACCGCCAAGAACCTGCAGAATATTCAGAACTCCAAGGGCATGAAGATGAGAGGCTGGAACGAGATGTGGTACCAATTCCACCTTGAGAAGCCCCCCCAAGTCAGCCCGATCCAACAACGGCACTCCGGTCGCGGCAACCGCGGACGTTGAGAGCGAGGACAAATCCATGGCCAATTTGAAGCGAAAGAAGCGCCGCGCAACTCCGCCCCCCGCCGCACAGGCGCTGATCGCCGAGCGCGCCGCCGCAGCGGCAGCAGCCGCGGCGCCTGCCGAAGATGCACCGCAGGCACCTCGCCGCCGCGGGCAGTTCCAGGACGTGGCCGCCGTGATCAAGCCCGGCATGATCGCGTACCTGTTCTGGCGCGAGTGGTGGAAGGCCCGTAACCGCGGCGACTTCCAGTTCATCTACGACCTGTCCGCCGCTGGCAGCCCGCTGCGCGAGCACTTCGGCGATCGTGACGAGTTCTCGGACGTCTGCCGCCGGAAGATTCGCCCGGTACTCGGACTCACAGAGGGCGAGCTCCGTAAGGTACGGCTCCACAGCGAAGACGAGTGCTACATCGTGCACTGCATCGACCTGAACGCACGCGAGCGCCGCGACTACGACGCCGAGCGCTGGTTCATGCTGCGCGACGAGCTGCTCGGCTGGCGCGTCCACGACGTGGCACGCATCACCGTCAGCAAGGAACGGGACCCCGGCACGCTCACGCTCGCCGACTTCCCCGATGTGACCTTCCCCGAAGGCATCAAGCCGGCCAACGGCTAGGCGACGAGGTCGCTCCCGCGAACGCGCCTAGCGAGAGGCGCGAAGCGAGGGCGACGCCGATGGCTCCCAGGTGTCCAACACGACGACCTGGGCCCGCTCTCCGAGGAGACTGCCGAACCCCGCGAACAAGTGCGCGGCGGTGTACTCGGTGTGTGCCGGGTCGCCGCGCTCGGCCGTCCGAAGACGCGTGTTGAGCGTGTCGCGACCGTCCCGCTCTTCGTCCGGACGGCTGCGGTTCATGTACAGCCGCCCGATGGCGCCGTCGACGTAGCTCAGCACCGTGACGGTATCGTCCGCCGAGACCGATTCGACCATGCCGACATGCGAGAACCAGTCGTTGGGCCGGCTGTCGCCGTTCGCATCGAACGTGTTGTGGAAGAACACCAGGTCGCCGACCGCCGGTCGCGCCGTGTGATAGATCTGCCCGTGCTCTTGGGTGTGGCGGTAAATGTCGACCACCTCGCGGGCGTTGGCATCACCGACCGACGTCTCGTTGAGCGCGTAAACGTCTCGCACGTAGGCGGCCGCGTTGACGGGTTCATATCGTCGAGCGTTCGCGTCCGGGATCCGCGTGTCCGTCGACGGCGTCGGCGCGGCGGGCGCGTCACCGTTGCCGCGGGGTTGCCGCGCGTGTGGCGTGCCGGGCAACGGGCGGTAGTATGCGCCGTACCAAACGTCGTTGAACGCTCCCTGGTCAAACGTGGGACGGGGAGCGCCGGTGAGTCCGGCACACGCGGTCAGGCTGAGGCAGGCGGCGAGGACGATGGTGCGCATGAGTTTCGTGTAGGCAGGTGTGCGAGAGGTAGGATAGCGCCCGCGGTATTCGATGCAAATTCGCGGCACCAGCAGCGCCTACTTAGTGGGTTGCCGTCCGCATTGATCGTCAGCGGTCTAGCGGTTAGTAACGCGCAACTTCGCCCCCGCCGCCCCGACAGGACCCCATGAAGACGGTAGAACTCACGGAGAGTCTGACCTTCGACGACGTGCTTCTCGTGCCCGCGTACAGCGACTTTCTGCCGTCCGAGGCGGTCACGAAGACCCGCCTGACGCGCAACATCTCGCTCCAGATTCCGTTGCTGTCCGCCGCCATGGACACCGTGACCGAGGCCGAGGCCGCGATCTGTATGGCGCGCAACGGCGGCATCGGCGTCATTCACAAGAACATGAGCCCCGCGCAGCAGGCTGCCGAGGTTCGTAAGGTGAAGAAGAGCGAGTCTGGCATGGTCGTGGACCCCATCGTGGTGGGTCCCGACGATACGCTCGGCCGCGTGGTCGAGCTGATGACGCACCACAAGATCAGCGGCGTGCCCGTCGTGTCGAACGGCGAGCCGGTCGGCATCCTGACCAACCGCGACCTGCGTTTCCAAACCAACCTGCAGATCAAGGTCGCCGACGTGATGACGCGGCGCCTCGTGACCGCCGAGGTTGGCGTCTCGATGGAAGAGGCGAAGGACATCCTGAGCCGCAACCGCATCGAGAAGCTCCTGCTGGTCGACAGCGCCGGCAAGCTCGCGGGCCTGATCACCTTTAAGGACATCGAGAAGCGCCAGAACTTCCCGAACGCGACGATCGACCCGCTCAAGCGACTGGTTGTCGCTGCTGCGGTGAGCACGGGTGCCGACAAGGAAGAGCGTGTCACCGCGCTCGTCGGCGCAGGCGTTGACGTCATCGTGGTGGACACCGCGCACGGGCACTCCAAGGGCGTGCTCGACACGGTCCGCTGGATCAAGGCGACGTTCCCGAACACCGAGATTATCGCCGGCAACGTGGCGACCGCCGACGCGGTTGAGGCGCTGGTTCGCGCTGGCGCGGACGCGGTCAAGGTGGGCATCGGACCTGGATCCATCTGCACGACCCGCATCGTCGCGGGCGTCGGCGTCCCGCAGATCACGGCCATCGAGCAGTGCGCGGCCGCGGGCGACAAGCTCGGCGTGCCGATCATCGCCGACGGTGGCATCAAGTACAGCGGCGACGTGGTCAAGGCCATCGCCGCCGGCGCGAGCGCCGTCATGATCGGCAGCCTGTTCGCGGGCACCTCCGAGAGCCCCGGCGACGTGGTGCTGTACCAAGGCCGCTCGTACAAGACCTACCGCGGCATGGGCTCCATCGGCGCCATGTCCGACGGCTCCGGCGACCGCTACGGCCAGGACGGCGTCGAATCGCGCAAGTTGGTGCCCGAGGGCATCGAGGGCATGGTCGCCTTCCGCGGCCCCCTCGCCGACAATATCTACCAACTGCTCGGCGGCCTCCGCTCGGGCATGGGATACTGCGGTACCCGCACGATCGACGAGCTCCGCAAGGACGCCAAGTTCATCCGCATCTCGAACGCTGGGCTCCGCGAGAGCCACGTTCACGACGTTTATGTCACCAAGGAGGCGCCTAACTACAAGGCTGTCTCCGGCTTCGAACGGCTAGGATAATGACGACGGAACATCGACTTCAACGAGGCATCCTCGTCCTCGACTACGGAAGCCAATACACGCTTCTGATCGCCCGCCGAATCCGAGAAGCCAGCGTCTATTGCGAGGTCTGGCCTTGCAACGACCCGCGCATCGAAGCGATGGCCAAAGCTGGTGAGGTCCCCGCGAAGGCGATCATCCTCAGCGGCGGCCCCGCCTCGGTGAACGTCGAGGGCGCACCGGACCTCCGTGACGGTGTCCTCGAGTTCGACATCCCCGTGTTGGGCATCTGCTACGGCATGCAGCTCATCGGCAACGCGTTCGGCGCGGAAGTCGGCGCCGGCCACGTGGGCGAGTACGGCCGCACGCGCATCAGCGTCCCGCGCCCCGAAGGCGTCTTCGCCGGCTTCGCGCCGGGCGTCGACCTGAACGTTTGGATGTCCCACGGCGACGCAGTCTCCGGCGTGCCCGAAGGCTTCCGCGCGCTCGCGACGTCCGAGAACGGCGTGCTCGCGGCCATGGCGGACGCCAAGCGCAACATCCACGCGGTGCAGTTCCACCCCGAGGTCGCGCACACCGAGCAAGGCACCGAGATCCTGCGAAACTTCGTGTTCGGCGTCGCCAACTGCGAAGCGGACTGGAGCATGGGCAGCTTCGTCGAAGAAGCCGCAGCGGCCATTCGGCAGCAAGTCGGCGAGACCGACCGCGTCCTCTGCGGCCTCTCCGGCGGCGTGGACAGCTCGGTCGTCGCGGCGCTTCTCGCCAAGGCCATCCCGAACCGCGTCACCTGCATCTTCGTCGACAACGGCCTGCTCCGACTCAACGAGCGCGAGCGCGTCGAAGAGGCCTTCCGCGACCACTTCGACGTGGAACTCCGTGTCGTCGACGCCCGCGAGCGATTCGTGAGCGCGTTGGCTGGCGTGGACGAGCCCGAGGCCAAGCGGAAGATCATCGGCGAGACGTTCATCCGTGTCTTCGAAGAGGCCTCCGCCGACGTCCCGAACGGCAAGTTCTTGGCGCAGGGCACGCTGTACCCGGATGTTATCGAGAGTATCAGCATCCGCGGGCCGTCCGCGACCATCAAGTCGCACCACAACGTGGGCGGCCTGCCGGAAGACATGAAGTTCGAACTCGTGGAGCCGCTGCGAGAGCTCTTCAAGGACGAGGTACGGCAGCTCGGCCGTGAGCTCGGCCTGCCCGAGCAGATGGTCAACCGCCACCCGTTCCCCGGCCCCGGACTCGCCGTCCGTATCATTGGTGAGATCACCGAGGACCGGTTGGACGCGCTCCGCCAAGCCGATGATATCTTCATCAAAGCGCTGCACGAGCACAACTTGTACCACGAGGTCTGGCAGGCATTCGCTGTGCTGATCCCGGTCAAGACCGTGGGCGTGATGGGCGACAACCGAACGTACGAGTGGCTGTGTGCGCTCCGCGCCGTCACCTCCACGGACGGAATGACCGCCGACCGCGCCGCGCTCCCCATGGAGTTCCTCGGCAAGGTGAGCGACCGCATCATCAACTCGGTCCGGCGCATCAACCGCGTCTGCTACGACGTCTCGTCCAAGCCCCCTGCCACCATCGAGTGGGAGTAGGGCGTCAGCGGACGTCTGCTGGTTGCATCGGCGGGTAGACCGTCGCACAGTGGGAGAACATGTCGCCGAGCGCGGCTGGGGCTACCGAAAGGTCCCCGGCGCCGGCGCATGGGTGGCGCGCCGGTCAGCGGCCGTCACTTTCTCCCTTCCCATGGAATCCTTTCAGGATTCGGCGTGTTCGAACGGTACCCCGTCCGCGCACCGCTTGTTTCCATGTGAGAGCTCGATGCGCATCCTAGTTTGTCTTCTCGTGAGTCTCTGGTCCGCTGCACTGCTGGCGGCGCCTGGCTATCTTTTGCTGCCAGCGCATCCCAACGTGGCTGAACGCGATGGCGCACAGCCGGCGCAGCTGTTCGTGTACGACGCCGCAGGCGATGTCGTGCACTCCGGAGTGGGTGGCGGGCAGTTCGAGGCCGGCGCATACGTCGAGCTGGAGGAAGGCTGGTACTTCGCGGAGGTTGGCCGGTTTCGGAACCCTGCGAACGCGTGGAAGTTCTACGTCGCTGCGGAGCACGTCACGGTGGTCCCGAGCGGCTGGGTCTTCGTGCAAGCCGTGCCGCTGTCGCAACAGACGGCCACCAACTGTTCGCAATGGAACGCCGAACTCAACGCGTTCGTCATGGGCGCCGACGGCATCGAGGTGCTCACGATCAGCAACCGCGGCAGCGGCGTGCAAGAGTGGGGCGCAGTCCAGCTGATGGCGGGAGAGCAGGTGGTCTACTTCAACGGCATCCCTGCGCGGCTGCAGGTTCCGGCGGACACGCTGGTCGAGCTGTCGACAGGCTTCCAAGACCCGGTTTACGGCAACCGCCCGACGCTCTCCACCCGGCCCGAAGGCGACGACACGGGCCTCCGCGTGCCGCTCTGCGACACCTCGCCGCGCCAAGTCCCAGTCGGTGAATACTGGGCGTCCGCGGCCGTGCCCACTGAGACCTACCCCTACGAGCGTCGCGAGTGGACCCAGGTCGAGGTGCAATCCGAAGACGACCCAACGTCGCAGCGCCTGTCCACCGAGCGATTGGAGCACGAACGATTCGAAGGGGAGGGCGCCACACCGCTTCCGCTGACCGAGGCGGAGCGCGCAGCCCTCACCAGTGGCGGCGCCGGCGGCGGCGTGCGACTGCGCGGATTCGGACGCTAGCTGCCGATGTCCAACCAACCTTGGTATCAAAAGGGCGTTCAGTTCGAATGCACCGGTTGCGGAGACTGCTGCCGCCGTGAAGGCGACGTGTTCTTCTCGCCGATCGAAGCCGAGCGCGCTGTCCGCTTCTTGCACGGCGATGATGCGACCGTAGAGGCGTTCCTCGGCGACATCTGGGACGAAGATCCGTCGGGCTACCTGCGTATTCAAGTCCCCGTAGGGGGCAGCTGCGCGTTCCTGCAGCCGGACAACCGCTGCGCGATTCAGCCTGTGAAGCCGGACCAGTGCGCCACGTACCCATTCTGGCCCGAAACCTTCGAGACCGAGCGGGCGTGGAAGGCCGAAGCGAAGTGGTGCGAAGGCATCCACCGCGGACCCACGTTCGACGTCCTCGAGGTCGCGCGAAGACTAAACGAAGCCTCGTAAGTTCGTAGGCGTTGAGCCCAACGGCGCGCTGTGCCATTCAGGCGCCGTCCAAACTCGAAGAGACGGAGACCGCGTTGAAGAGCAACATCGAGCGACTCGCTGAATTGAACGCCGCTGCCGAACTCGGTGGTGGTGAGGCCCGCATCAAAAAGCACCACGACGGCGGTAAGTTGACCGCGCGTGAGCGCATCGCACTGCTCCTCGATCCGGGTAGCTTCGTCGAACTCGACAAGTTGAAGACCCACCGGTGTTCTGACTTCGGCATGGCCGAGAAAAAGATCCCCGGCGACGGTGTGGTCACCGGATACGGCAAGGTCGATGGCCGAACCGTGTACGTGTTTGCGCAGGATTTCACCGTGTTCGGCGGCTCGTTGAGCGGCGCGTACTCCGAGAAGATCTGCAAGATCATGGATCTCGCCATCAAGACCGGCGCGCCGGTTATCGGCCTCAACGACTCCGGCGGCGCGCGCATCCAAGAGGGTGTCGTCAGCCTGGCCGGCTACGCCGACATCTTCCTGCGCAACGTACAGGCGTCAGGCGTCATCCCCCAGATCAGCGCGATCATGGGGCCCTGCGCTGGCGGCGCGGTCTACTCGCCCGCCATCACCGACTTCATCTTCATGGTCGAAGAGTCGTCCTACATGTTCATCACCGGGCCGGACGTCATTAAGACCGTCACGTCCGAGGAAGTGACGCAGGAAGACCTCGGCGGCGCGCGCGTGCACCACGAAGTCAGCGGCGTGAGCCACTTCAGCGACGCCGGCGAAGCCGCCTGCATCGCCCGGCTCCGCCAACTCCTGTCCTTCGTCCCGTCGAACAACCTCGACTCCCCGCCGTTCGTTCCGACCGAAGACCCGGTCGACCGCGCCGAAGCGGCCTTGGACACCTTGGTGCCCACCGACGCCTCCAAGCCCTACGAGATGCGCGACCTGATCGGCATGGTCGTCGACGATGGCGTCTTCCTCGAGGTGCAAGAGCAGTACGCGCGTAATATCGTCTGCGGGTTTGCGCGCTTCGGCGGCCGCTCCGTCGGTATCGTGGCCAACAACCCGGTCCACCTTGCCGGCTGCCTCGACATCGACGCGTCCGTCAAAGCAGCCCGCTTCGTACGCTTCTGCGACGCCTTCAACATCCCGATCGTCACGTTTGTCGACGTTCCGGGCTTCTTGCCCGGCCTCAAACAAGAGTACGGCGGCATCATCAAGCACGGCGCAAAGCTGCTCTACGCCTACGCCGAAGCGACCGTGCCTAAGGTGACCATTATCACGCGTAAGGCCTACGGCGGCGCGTACGACGTCATGGCGTCCAAGCACATCCGCTCCGACTTCAACTTCGTGTACCCCACCGGTGAGATCGCCGTTATGGGCCCCGAAGGCGCGGTCAATATCATCTATCGCCGCGAGCTCGCCGCCGCCGCCGACCCGGTCGCCGCGAAGGCCGAGTACGTGGAGTCCTACCGCGAGATCTTCGCCAACCCATTCAAGGCCGCGGAGCTGGGCTACGTGGATGGCATCATTCAGCCGTCCGAGACCCGCCAGCGCGTCTGCAGCTGCCTCGAAGTGCTCGAGAAAAAGCGCGACGAGAACCCGCCGAAGAAGCACGGGAACATCCCCCTGTAGGTGGTCGCCGCGACGAGCCTGAGGCCGGGTTCAAACCCAGTCTCGCGCCGCCGCCGCCGCCGCTACCTGACCTGGTTGGCCGATCCCGCTACCAGATCTCCGTGGGCTCCAGCAGCTCCACCCAGCCGTCCCTTTCGCGCGCTTCGTACTTCCGGAGCGCGTACATTGGGTTCGTGCTGCATGCCGCTGAGACCGCGTTGAACGTCCAGCGGTGGCGTGAGCACGTAACGACGCCGTGCTTGATGCCGCCGGCGCTCAGCGGCGCTCCTGCGTGCGGACACGCGTTGTTGAAGGCCACGAGCACGCCATCGCAACGCGATAGCGCCACCTTCTTCAGGCCCATGAACGCGAGATGGATCGCCCCCTCGCGCACGTTGGTCGCCTTCGTGACCCGCTTCCACTCCGTCACGACGCGCTCACAGCACCGGCGCGCGCGTCGAGCCAAGCGCCCACGCAGCGCTGAATGCGGTCCCGACACTCGCGGAACGCATCCAGATCTTGTCCTACCGGGTCGTCGATCTGTGATGTCCCTCCCAAAGGATCGAAGTCGCCGAGGAAGACGATCCGAGGACGTGTCTGGGGCGCTGCTGCGATGATCTTATCCCGATGCATACGCTCCATGACGAATAGGTCGGATGCGTGGCCGAGGATCCCCGCGCTCAGCCCTTGCGAGCGGTGAGCGGACAGGTCGATATCCACCTCCGCCAGCGCCGCGACCGCGTTTCGGGCCGCGCTGCGACCTTGCAGCCCCAGCGTTCCCATGGAGATCGCCATCCCCTTCAGGCCGCGCTCCTTGAGCTCATGGGCAAAGATGCGCTCAGCCATGGGCGAGCGGCAGATGTTTCCACTGCAGACGAAGATGGCGCGAAGCATGGTGTGGGCCGTTGGTTGCAGAAGGGGGAGTTCGTGCCCACGATCGCACGGCTGCGCTCACGAAGACAATGCAGGAACCGATGGACACTACCAAACTCAGCTATGACGCGGCATCCGCCACGTTGACCTATCAAGCCGAAGTCGCCGGCCAAGCGCTGCTCCCCAAGGGGACCGGCAAGGCACTTTCCGTCATCGCACGTGCAGGCACCTACGAGGATCGCCCGGTCAAGCGCGTCGTGGTCCGGTTCGCCGACGATGTCGCCGCGAAGCACAACGCCGACGCCATGAAGTTCCTCCAATTGGAGACCGCCGGCCCGGGTGGGAATGTCGAATCGGACGCTAAGTTCGCGGTTCGAGAGGACTTTGGCATCAAGGCGTCCTCGTAGCGAAAGAAAGGCGTCAAATAGTGGGGAGAAAACTGTTGACAGTGAACTCCGCGCCGCGTTAAAAGCGCGGCCCGGCGGTCAGGTAGCTCAGTTGGTAGAGCAGGGGATTGAAAATCCCCGTGTCGGGGGTTCGATTCCCTCCCTGACCACTTCAACGGCCCTCGGGCTGTTGCGCTAGAGAATAAACGCCCTGTTCGGTTCGCCGGGCAGGGCGTTTGTGTTTCGGCTGTCGCCACATGCGGCCGCCAGAGCGTCACGGCTCCTCAACTGAGCCAGACTATAGACCGCGCTGATCGCACGGGATCGTCACCGGAACGTCTTACGACGCGGGGCGGTACGGGGACTCCCTCGTACCGCGTCTGGGGACGCATCGCCGCGCGCGTGGCCGTCGTGCGCGTCAGAAGCGTTGCAAACAGGCAGGGGCTGTTCTAATGAAACGCGCCGTTGTGCCGTGTGAGTTTACGTAGGCACATCCCGCGCCGTGGCCATCAGGACCACGCCATTCCTAGAATTGAAGGTGTTGCATGTTGTTCGAAGGAGCACACGGTCAGGTGAATAGAGCGCAGATGCGACAATGGATCGCGGGGCTCGCCGTCGCCGGGTCCGTCGTAGCCTGTAAGCCCACTGCGATTATCGCGCAGCAACAGACCACGCTGGCGACGCTCGTGTCGTCCGGCGCCCTGGGCGATCAATGCACTGAAACGAGTCCTGACGCGCGGCCGGTGCTCCGCTTCACGATGACGGACACCAACAACGACGCGATCCTGCCCGGCAGCCGGCTCAACAAAGAGACCGTCGTTCTGGGCACGAACTTCACGCCGGATGACCTGTTGGTCGCTGGCAACACCGGCACGCTGTTCCCGGCGCCCGATGTGGAGTGCCCCGGACTGACGCCGACCACGACGGCGCCAAACACGCCGTGTCCCGATGCGACGTTGGCCGCCGCAGGCTTTGTCTGCCAGCCCATCGCCGCAGCGGTCGCCAACGACCCCCAGGGTCGTGTCGTGTGCGCGCTTCCAGACTTCCCCGTTGAAATCAGCCCGAACGCGTCGATCGACTTTGTCGGCGGCGACGTTGAGGCCAAGGCAGTGATCGTCCTGGTCGCCAACGGCTCGTCCGTTCTCGGCTTCGACACCGCGGGCCGTCCCAGCCGCGTGGAGTGCTCGTCTGACCCGGATCGCCGCCGCACCAATGGTGTGAGCCAGCTGCTCCGGTCGCTCAACGAAGCCTCCAACCCGTTCAGCGCCGACACCGATGTCTGCATCGCGTCGTTCCTTGGCGGCTCCGAGCCCGACTACTACTTCCCGGCCGGCGAAGACGTCAGCGACTGCTTCCAGTCCATCCTGCCGCGGTCGGCGACCTCCGACGGTCCGCGCGGTTTCGACTTCTTGGACCTGTCCGCAAACGATATCAGCAACCGCGCAACGAGCGGCGGTCGCAACCCCTGGGCCGCTATTAAGGACGCCGTTGTGCGTTTCGACGAGTGGGCTTCCCCGGAGCAAGAGCGTCACATCGTGATGTTCACCGACGGTCCGCCGAGCCCCGAGACGCGCGCGACCGAGGTCTCGTTCGCCCGTACGTACGAGGATATCGAGCGCGAAGTGCTCGCCAACGAAGTGCATGTGCACATCGTGCAGCTCGACCGTCGCGACCGCGGCGCCGACTGCGACCCCGCGACGGAGCACGGCGCGCTCGAAGAGTACGCCCGCCTCGCCTGCGTGTCCGGCGGTAACTTCTCCTACGTGGAGAGCGCCGCGGACGTCCCCGTCGCCATCGAGCGCATGGGACTCTCCGTGCCCGGTCACTACGAGATGGAGATGCTCGTCGACGATAGCATCGCCACGCTGCCCCTCGGTCCGTACAAGCTGGATCTCGCGGTCGCTGTCGACGTGCTCGGCAACGCCGACACACTGTCCTTCAGCGCCGTGGAGACTTCCTCCTCCGGCCGCGTAGACAACCGCATCGCTCTGATGAACCGAGGCGTTTGCGCTTCGGGTACGTGCCTTGCCGGTTACGAGTGCACCGAAGATAGCGCCACGTGCCAACCTCCGCTTGCTGAGGCGGCCGAATGAACATTTCAACAAGACGACTTGAGAAATCCCCCATGGAGACTGTGAGGCCCATGATGAAGCTGATTCGCTGGACGACCGTCCTGACCCTTGCTTTTGCGTGCCTTTCGGCTCCTGACTCCGCGTACGCCCAGGGCGCGACGGACGATGAGGCTGCTCCGACCTTCGCGGGTGACCTGGATACGTTCTGGGCTGAGCAGCGCCGCGTGCGCGTGCTTCAGCGTCGGCTGTACCAAACCGACGGCGAGTTCCAACTGACGCTGTACGCCGGCGCGGTTCCGAACGACCCGTTCTTCAACTACTTCCCCGTCGGATTGCGCTTCGGCTACCACATCAGCGAGTCCATCGCGATCGAGCTCTCCGGTGCGTACAACATCCAGTCGACCACCGAGTTGAAGGACTTCCTCGAAGAGGACGAGAACACCGACGTGTTCGTTCGCGACGTGCAGCGCTGGCGCGCCAACGTGGCCGTCCTGTGGTCGCCCATCTACGGTAAGTTCTCGTTCCTCGGAACGAAGCTCGCTCACTTTGATTGGTACTTCGGTGCCGGCGTTGGCGTCCTTGGCGCCGAGAACCCCGCAGACGGGGACCTGACGGTGACGTCCACCTCGATCAAGCCCGAGGTGGCCATCATCACCGGCTGGAACCTGCACCTGCACCAGCGCTGGGCCCTCCGGCTCGACTACCGCCAGTTCGTCTTCCAGAAGGAAGCCGGCGGCGTCGCGTTCCCGTCGGAACTGTCGCTCGGCGGCAGCTTCTTCTTCTAAGCGGAACCCGGTTCTTCGAGCGCTGAAGCAACACACGCACACGCCGTTACTGATGATCAAACCAAACCATCGCGTTCTCCGACGCAGCGTTACGACCGCCTTGCTCGCCTTCGGGCTGAGCACGGGTGCGGCCGCAAACGCGCTCGACATGAACGATATTCTGAACCTTCAGGCTGCCGGTCTGGACGCCAACACCATGGTGACAGTCATCCGCAGCTCCACCGAGCCGCTGACCGTCACCGCTGACCAGGTCGAACAACTCCGAGCCGCCGGCGTCGCCGCGCCGGTCCTGGACGAGATCTGCCTGCGCGTCGGTTGTGGTGCGGGCCCTGCCGGCCCCACCGGTCCGGCCCCCGGCATGAACGGCGGCCCCGTCGGTCCTGACCTCCAACGCGAGATCGAGCGCCAGCGTCTTCAAGAAGAAGAGCGCCGACGTCTCGAGATGGAGCGCATGGAGCAGGAACGTCAGCGCATGCGTAACGCGATCGAGGCCGAGCAGGCCCGCGAGACGCAGGTGAACGACGCCTTCCAGGGCCTCACCATCGCCGAGCGTTACTACCGCCAGGGCGACTACAATCGCGCTGCGTCGGTCTACCGTGAGTTCTTGGACGAAGTCGCCCCCGCGGCCGGCACCGTTCAGTACAACGACGCGCTCACCGGGTTCGTCCGTTCCATGTACGGCGCGGGATTCCGTTACAGCATCCGCGTAGAAGCGCTTGAGGCGACCCTGCTTGGGCCGACCAGCGACCGCTTCCCGGAGATGTTCGAGATCCTCGTGGACATCTCCAACGAGGCGTCCTTCCTGGACCCCCAGTTCGAGCGTCTCACCGGTCTCCAGGTCGGCACGTTCGACCAGGAGTTCCAGGACGAGTGGAACTACTTCCTCGGACGCTTCTTCTGGGTCTACGGCGAATACAGCCGCTCGATGCAGTTCCTCAGCCGCATCGCCGACGGTTCCGACCGCGCTGCGCAGGCGAACTACATCACGGGTGTGATGGCGCTGGAGCAGGGCGAAAACTCGCGCGCACTCACCACGTTCCAGGCAGCCGCTGACCAAGCGGAAGTCATGCGCGATGGTCAGGACGTGTACGAGCTCGCGAACCTCGCGATCGCTCGTATCGCCTACGAGGCCGGCCTCGTGGACGTCGCGTTGTACTACTACAACAAGATCCCGTTCGGCAGCGCTCGCCACCCGCGCGCGGTGTTCGAGATGGCGTGGACGTACACGCTGAAGCAAGCGTGGAACCGAGCCATCGGTACGCTGCACTCGCTGCACTCGCCGTACTACGAAGGCTGGTTCTTCCCCGAGCTCTACGTGCTCGAGGCGTTCGCCTACAAGGAGACGTGCAACCTCGACGCCGCTCAGAGCGCCGTCCTCGCGTTCAGCGAAGAGGTCGCGACGCTGCAGGCGCCCGTGCGGTCGTTCATCGCCGACGCCGGTTCGCCGGACGAGTACTGGAACGCTATCTCCACGTACTACGACGTGTACGACACGCCGAACGCCATCCCGCTGCCGATCGAAGCCGTCCGTTGGGTTCTCTCCGACGTCGACTTCGTGAACCAGATGCAGCTGATCACCTCTCTCGAAGAGGAGCGCTCGCGCTTGGGCTCGCAGGGCGATGCCCTCGGCGAGTTCGGCCCGCTCGCGCTGGCCGGCATCAACGCCGACATCAGCACGCGGACGCTGGAGGCGGGACTTCAAATTCAGTCGATGCTCTCGGACTTCGAGTCCGAACTGACCGACTGGTACGTGAAGAGCCAAGAGGTCAGCATCGAGGTGCGTACCGAGTACGTGACCGCGGTGGACCTGGCGCTGGAAGGCGTTGAAATTGGCAACTCGAGCGCGTCCAGCGTGTTCGTCCTTGCTTCCGACTGGCAGTACTGGCCCTACGAAGGTGAGTACTGGGTCGACGAAGTGGACGCGTACCGTGGAGACCTGGCGAGCCTTCGGGACCCAGACTCCGGACAGTGCTTGTCGATCGACCTCGACGGCGACTCCGCCGTGAATGAGTAACCGAATGAAGACGATGAATCGGACCTGTCTCGCGCTAACGTCTCTGACGGTAGCGCTTATCGCGGTGTCTCCGTCTAGCGCCAGCGCGCAGACGGACGACCTGCTCGTGCGCTACTACATGTCTCCCGGCTACGGCGGCGACGGCATGCCGTATCGCGACTGCTCCCTGGTCGGCGACGAGGAAGCGCTGGAAGAGGACTACTCGTCCCAACCGGCGCGCCGCGACGACGTGGTGCTCGCCTCCGGCCTGACGCCGGAAGAGGCGGAAACGCTGCGTCAGCGACGTCACGTGGAGCTCGAAGCCCTTATCGGCGAGCTCGACAACCTGCTGCAGACCATCCCGCCGGACTACCCGAACCGCCCGGACATCCTGTTCCGCAAGGCCGAGGCGCTCAAGGACCTCTCCGACGCTGACGACCTCGTCGCTCGCGCCGGGTTCTCCGAGTGCATCGACAACTGGTACTCCTGCGCCTCGGACACCGAGTGCTACGAGCCGATGCCCGACTACACGGACGCCATCGAGGCGTACCGCTCCGTCGCTCGGAACCACCCGTCGTACGCCCGCCTCGATGAGGTCATCTTCCGTCTCGGCGAGACGTTGATGGAGAACGACAACGCGGCCGAGGGCACGCAGTTCCTTACGCGTCTTGTGACGACGTACGGCGACTCGCAGTACATCCCGGACGCGCGTCTGCTCATGGCTGAGCACTACTTCGAAGAAGGTCTGATGAACACGGCCCGCGATAACTACGCGGAAGTGCTCAACTACCCGGACTCGTCGATCTACAACTACGCGCTCTACAAGATCGCGTGGGTCGACATCAACGAGTACCAGTTCGAGGACGCGTTGGCTGGCTTCCAGACGGTCGTGCGCAACATCGACGCCCAGGGCAGCGGTGAACTCGACTTCCGTAGCCAGGCGCTCAACGACATGCTGAAGTGCTACGTCGAGCTCGACAACGGCTGGACGATGGCCCGTGACTACTACGAGGGCTACGAGGGCGAAGACCTCATGCGTCGTCAGCTGTCTCGCCTGTCGAACCTCTACGACGAGCAAGGCAAGGACGAAGAGCGCATCGAAGTGTTGTCGTTCTTCTGGCAGCGCTACCCGACCGACGAGATGATCCCGCAGTGGGCTTCCGACATGCGGAACTCGCTTGAGAAGATCGGCGATTGGGACCGCATGGAAGGCCGCGTTCGCGAGTTCATCTCCTACATGCGCCCGAACACGCCTTGGGCCGTTGCGAACCAATCGAGCGAGCGCGCGATGGTCAACGCCCGCGGATACAGCCACGACTGGCTGCTGAACATCATCAACCGCAACTACACCGAAGGCGTGCGCTTGTTCCGCAACCAGCCAGTGGTCGCGCGTGATTTGTTCAACGAGTGTGAGACCGACTACGCCGACTTCTTCGCGTGGTTCCCGGACTCCAGCGATGCGTACAACCAAGCGTTCTTCTACGCCGAGCTGCTCTACTACAAGCTGGTCCACGATTCCGACGAGACGTACCCGGGCTGCAGCCCGTCGCACCCCGCCGGACAGGCGCAGTGTGACGAGTGGCTTATGGCTGCCGGCCAACAGTACCGCACGGTCGTCGAGATGGGTGACGGTCCGGAAGCGGAGCACGCGCATGACTCCGCCATCGGCGCCCTCCAGGTGTTCGACGATTTCATGAAGCGGGAAGTACCGGACATCGACAGCCCGCTGCCTCCGCCGGGACCGGAAATGCTCGAGCAGGCCGAGGCTTGGCTCGCGCAGTACGGACCTGAGCTTTCCGAGGCTGAGGAGAACTACGTCGACATCGTGGAGTGGTTCGCAGAGCTGTTCCCCGAGGACGACCTGATTCCGGCCGCCAGTTGGCGCGCCGCGGGTCTCTACCTCCGCCACAACAAGATCGCCGAGGCCGCCGGTCGCTTCGAGACCATCATCGAGCACCACCCGACGCACCGCTTCGCACAGCAAGCCGCATTCGGCGCCTTCGTCTGCTACGACTTCGTAGAGGACTGGGTGAAGATCGAGCGTGTTGCGCGTCTGCTGCTTGAGCCGTGCACCGAGTCTGCGGACCAAGAGATCTGCGAGCCGGGCCGCCTGGCCGCAGCCATTGCCTACGCGATGAACAACCAAGCTGAGGATCTGATGACGGCCGGTAGCACCCTCCGCGACAGCGGTGACGTGTTGGCCGCTCGCGCCATGTACGTGCAGGCCGCTGAGAAGCGCGTGCAACTGTACCGCGAGTTCCCCGACTCCGAGTGGTCGCCGCAGGCGCTCTCGAACGCCGCCGCGACCTACGAGGCCGCGCGTGACGTGGACGAGTCGATCAGCCTCTACAACGAGTTCATCACGCGGTACCCGGACAACGAACTGGTCCCCGACGCGATGTTCACGCTTGGTCTTATCCAAGACTCGCAAGCGCGATTCTCGACGGCTGCCGATTGGTTCGAGCGCATTCACAACGAGCACCCCGAGCACGAAACGCACTCCGATGCGGTGTTGAACGCGGCACGACTGCGTGAAGCCCTCAGCGAAATCGACCGAAGCCTCGCGCTGTACGAGACGTACATCGAGCTTGAGCCGACCTCGCCGATTCGTAACGACCTGTACTTCGTCATGGCCGAGATGGAAGCGGGCCGGGACAACCCGGACGCTGCCTACGCGCGGTACCAGTCGTTCTTGGACGCTGTGTCCAACGACCCGGTTCGCCGTTTGATCGCGGTCTCGCACCAGGCGCGCATCCGTCGCGACCAGAGCCGCACGAGCGACGCTCAGGCGCTGTTCTCGCAGGTGTACAACATGTTCGGACCGGGTGAGATGGCGTTCGACGAGACCAACGCGCCTACGGGTTGGGTAACGGAGCCCGGCGGCAACTTCACCGGGGACGACCGCTTGGCCGTACTCCCGTACGCTGCTGAGGCACGCTTCATGCTCTCCGAGCCCGCGTACGAAGCGGCCCGCGACGCGAGCCTGGGTGGCTGGGAAGACCTTCAGGACAACATGACCGCACGATTCGCTCTCATGGCTGAGGCTCAGAAGGAACTGTACGAGGTCGACGCGTTCGGTGTCGCGAGCTGGGCCATCGCGGCGCGCTCTCGCATCGGTGAGACCTTCTACGACTTCTACCGTGACCTCATCGACCTGGACGCGCCGGACTACGACGACTGCTTGGACGCCACGCGTATGAACTACGACTTGTGCGACCAGGCGATGGAGCAGTTCGACGAAGCGGTGTTCACCGTCTCCGAAGAGCTTCGTAACCGCGCCGAGGTGGTTTGGATTGAGGCGCGCGTCGCCGCCATTCGAAACAACGTGTTCAGCCCCTGGGTCACGCACACCATCACGCTCTTGAACGACTTGGACCGCGCCTACACGCTCGGCCTGACCGAGGGCATGACGGCCGACAACGCCGGCGACCCGTACTTGAGCACCGGCTACATCCTCGACCTCTCGGCCAAGCTCGACGCATTCGCCGACTTTGTTGAGGTCCTGCCCGACGCCGCAGGCTTCTCCATCGACGGAACGTCGGTGGACGGCCCGGTGAACGACGTAATCGAGGACGCTGTCGAAGCGGTCACCGACACCGTCGACGAGGGCACCAACACGGTACTTGACGCTGCGCCCGCAGACGCCACGGGTGGAGAGTAGAACCATGACGACCATGACCACAAACCGACGAACCCTCCTTGGCTTCACCGCCGCTCTCTCCATCGTTGCCGCGTGCGGCGGTCCTCGGATCGACCGCTCCGGCTGGGAGTGCTGGGAGGAGCAACTGTGTGGCGAAGGCTACTTCTGTAACCTCGAGCACCAGTGCGAGCAGGAGCTCATTGCGGACATCCCCGGCGTCGACTCGATCGCGCTGAGCGCCTTCAACGAAGGCGTCCGTTCGATGAGCGAGAGCCCGCGCGATTACGAGGCCGCCGTTGCCGCGTTCACCCGTGCGCGCACCCAGGACCCCGAGTTCTGGGAGGCCTATGAGAATGAGGGCTTGGTCCTCATGGACCTGGGCCGTTACGACGAAGCCGCTACGGTCTTCGAGCAAGAGGCCGCCGTCATCGAGGACTTGGTGTCCCGTGATTGGCCGGTCGAGCCTCGGATGGAGATCTACCTCAACATCGGCAAAGCGCGTGCGTTGGCCGGAGACTCGGCGGCCGCCTCGGAAGCCTTCGGTCGCATGTTGGAGTTGGACCCTCAGAACCTCGAAGCGCGCGCCAACCTGGCCGCACTGAACGCCGCCACTGGCAGCCCGGATGCAGCCCGCCAGTTCGTACAAGAGCTGTTGGTGCTCTCGCAAAACGACGTCGGCGCATTGAGCGTCCTCGCGTTGATCGCCAAGGACGCCGACGACCAGCAGTTGGCCGAGTACCTCTGGGAGAAGGCACTGCAAGAGATCGACGCGGCGACCGCGATGCTCGAGGTGGAGTGCCCGCAATGGGGTGGACCTGCGCTGGAAGGCGATGGTGAATCGCTGTCCCCGGAAGAGGCGTGGTGCGCGCAGTACCAGCCACTCACGCCTGAGCAGATCGAGCTTCGTCGCGGTTACAACGACCGTCGCGGCGTCCGCATGATCAAGACGCTCGGAGACATTCAGAACGAGTTGGGTATCGTCGCTTGGGGCGAGGATGACGACGACGCAGCGGAAGGCTTCTTCCGTCAGTCGGTCGAGAACAACCCGTCCAACGCCGCCGCTCGCGTGAACCTCGGCACCGTCTACCTCGAGTACGCGAGCTGGGAAGCCGCTTGCACGCAGTTCGGCGAGGCGCTTGCTCTTCGTCCGCGCGAGCGTGCTGGCCTCATCGGCTACGCGGCCTGCGCGTTCGGCGCCGGTGATATCGAGATCGGTTTCGAGCGCTATGAGACCGCGCACCGCGAGTACCCGCGAGACGCGTTCATCACCACGACGCTCGGAGACATCGCGTTCCAGAACCTGTCGGACTACGAGCTCGCGCTTGACTGGTACGGCCGGACACTGGCGATGGACGGCACGAACTTGGACACCTGCGACGGCGACGCCGACGCGGTCTGCCGTAAGGCCCGTTCGATCCGCGACGTGATGCGTCAGCAGCAACAACAGCAGCAACAGCAGGGCGGCGAATAGCCTCGCTCCTTTGCTGATGAAGGGCCGGCGCTTGCCGGCCCTTTTTCGTTGGTGCCAAGGCGGGGCGGCGCCACGATGCGGGACTACCGCAGATTTTCTGGTGGCGAGTTAGACCGAATCTTGTGTAGCGCCGTTGGGTACAGTCACCGCCGCCGTGTCGATTGCGACGTGTGCGGGCAGGTGTTATGGAATCCAACTGATAGCGACTGAAATTTGGGTAGTACCGTCAGGATGATTGATGGTGCGCAGACGGACATAGAACGACGAGACGCGGTCTAACCGCGCTCGCGTGAACGTCGCCCCGCTTCACCGAGAGATAGAGATGAAAGGCACACTGACGTCGGTCATGTTCGCAGGTTTGATGGTTCTCGGCGCGTCCGCTTCCGCCCAGGAAGAGGAAGCTCCGATGGAATCTCGGCACTACGACTTCAACGACATGCTCATCGATGGTGAGTTTCAGCGTCCGTCGGGCATGTTCGCCACGGAGCGTGGCCAAGCCCGCTTTGACGCGCTGTTGAGCCTGCGTCGCTCGTTCATCGACGAGATCGAGGAAGCGGCTCACGAGGGCGCTCTCGACTAGTCGCCCGTCCGATTTTCGACCTGATTCATCTGCCGAAAGAGAGAGCCGAACGCTATGCGCATCGTCTGTGACAGCTGCTCCGCCAAGTACTCCATCGCTGACGAGAAGATCGCCGGCAAGCTGTTCAAAGTGCGCTGTAAGAAGTGCAACACCATGATCATGGTGGACGGCACAGTGGTGCCAGGCAGTGAGCCCGCCGCCCCGGTGGACGCCGGAAACGACGCGAGCTGGTACGTGGTGATCGATGGTGCTCAACAGGGGCCTCTTTCGCACACGGAAGTCGTGGCGCAGTTGGGCTCTGGTGCCGTTGACGGTGGCACGTTCGCGTGGCGTGAGGGCATGGGGGACTGGCTTCCTCTGTCAGATATCACCGAGTTCGCCTCGCACGCTGGCGGAAGCTTTGACGGCGAGAGCGACGCGTTCGAGGACGAGGCCACGCGCGTCGTGAGTTCGAAGGAGGCGTTCTCGTCCGGTGGTCTGTTGGGTGGAGACGCTCCGCGCCTGGACTCCGGTCTGGTCGAGCCGATCTCTTCGCCGAGCGGTTCGGGACTGCTGGCGAAAGCGAGCAACGCGTCCGGCGCGGACTTTTTCGCTTCGGCGCGCGCAGCTGCGACTGCGCCGGCAGCAGACCCGGCCCCGGCCGCTTCGTTCTCGGCGCCCGCGCCCGCCGCAGCGCCAGCGGCCGCGCCTGCCCCGGCCGATGATGGCATGACCGGAGAACGGAACGAGAGCTCCGTCCTGTTCAGCCTGAGCGACCTTACCTCTAAGAAGAAGAAGACGACCGACGACGTGCCCCGCACGGAGGGTTCCGGTCTGATCGACATCCGCGTGCTCGCCAGCGCTGCGTCGGCCGAGCCTGCAGGCCGGGCGGCAGCGAGTGGTCCAGCACCGAGCATGGCTGTGGCGCCGATGGTGGCGTTGCCCCCACGACGGTCCAACAAGGGGCTCATCGCGCTGATCGCGCTGGGTTCGGTGTTGATCATCGGCCTGGGTGTCGCGTTGGTGATGCTGATGCTGCAGAAGCCCGAGGTGCCCGCACCCATCGTGGTCGCGCCGACGGCCGATCCGGCTGCGCCAGTAGCCGCCGTTCCGACGGACGGAAGTGGTGCCCCGACGGAGGTCGCCGCGGTCGATCCCGCCGCCGCTCTCGCAACAGCGGATGCCGGTGCGGCTGCCGTTCCGCCGGTCGATGGTTCGGGTGCTGGAGATGGCAGTGGCGCCGCAGCGGCCGCCGCGGCTGAAGCGGAAGCGGCAGGCGATACGGGTGAGGAAGCAGAGGCGGCGGTTGCTGCTGCCGAGCCGACCCAGGAAGAGCGAGAAGAGGAGCGGTCCCGTGACGAAGAGCGCGCGGCCGAGCGCGAAGAGGAGCAGCGCGTTTCGGCGGCGACTCAGCGTGAGGAGCGCTCGGAGCCGAGTCGCGAAGAGCGCGCGCCGACCCCGTCGCGAGGCGATTCGCAAGAGCGCAGCCCCGAAGCCGTGAACCGGGCGCTCGAGGCGTTGCGACGTGGCGGCGAGGAAGAGGAAGAAGAGGAGGCCGAGCCGACGCCCGCCGCGGCGCCGACGTCGCTGAGCCGCGACCAGGTTCGTAGCACCGTCCGTCGCTACGGTAGCCGCATCTCTCGCTGCCGTACGCCAGAGTCCGAGGGGCAACGCTACCCCATTCGCTTTGTGGTCCAGCCCAGCGGGTCGGTCACGAACGTGCAAGCGTCGGAAAGTGATGATGCGTCGCGCTGCCTCGTCGGTGTCGTTCGGGACATGTCCTTCCCGAGCTTCCAGGGCGCGGCGGTTCCTGTGACGTACCCGTTCAATCTCTGATTGGACCCCGAATGTTTCGCTTGCCAGGGTATGGAACACGTTCCATACAGACGCGGTCGAACTCTATTCGCCGCGTAGGTTTGTGACACAACGCGCATTTCTGTTTCCGGGCCAAGGCGCCCAATTCGTTGGCATGGGGCGGGCGCTCCGTGCCGCCGAACCCGCCGCTCGTGCCGTCTTTGACGAGGCGGACGACGCGCTGGGTGCTCCTTTGTCGTCGCTCTGTTTCGAAGGCGACCCCCAGGTGCTTCGCCAGACGGTGAACGCGCAGCCTGCGCTGCTCACGCATGCGATGGCAGCGTTGGCTGTTTTGCGGGACCGCGGGGAAGGCGAATTTGTCGCCGCGGCCGGACATTCGCTTGGAGAGTGGACCGCGTTTGTCGCTGCCGGCTCGTTGGCCTTCGCCGACGCCGTCCGGCTCGTGCGCCTGCGTGGCGAGCTCATGCAGGCTGCCGTTCCGGTGGGCGAGGGCGCTATGGTCGCGTTGCTGGGCGTCGACGAAAACGTGGTGCTCCAGGCGTGCGAAGCCGGGGCCGTGCACGGCGTGGTCGCCCCGGCAACATACAACGGGAACGGCCATATCGTGATCTCGGGCGTGCGGCCCGCCGTGGAGCGGGCGGCGGCGCGTGCGTTGGAGTTGGGCGCGCTCAAGGCTGTGCCGCTCAAGGTCAGCGCTCCGTTCCACTGTGCGTTGATGGAGCCCGCGCGGGCGGCCCTTCATGACGCTTTGGCCCGGGTCGATGTCTCGGCCCCGACAGCGCGGGTTTGCTCGAATGTCGACGCGGCGTTCCCCACCGAGGCGGACGCGATTCGCACGTGTCTGGTGGAGCAGCTCGTCACGCCGGTCCGATGGGAACCCTGCCTGCGCGCGCTCGCAGATTCAGGTGTAACGCAGTTCACAGTCGTGGGTGCGGGAGGCGGATTGGCTCGTATGGTTCAACGTTTACGCCTTGGACCTCGGGTCAGCTTCTGCTCGGATGAGAACTTGCTGGCCGAGACCGAGTGATTCAGTGACCGTGAGTAACGTCAGGAGAAATTGTCGATGAGCAGTGCACCCATGCGCGCGCTGGTGACCGGCGCGAGCCGCGGGATCGGTGCGGCGGTGGCCAAGCGTTTGGCGGCCGACGGATTCGCGGTAATCATCAACTATCGGAGCGACGACGCAGCAGCGCAGTCTGTACAGGCCGAGATCGAGGCCGCGGGCGGCGAGGCCGTCCTCGCCAAGTTCGACGTCGCGGATCGGGTCGCTTGTGACGAGGGCATGCTCGGCCTTCTTGAGGAGGAGCGTCCCATCGCGGTGTTGGTAAACAACGCAGGGATCTGTCGCGACGCTGCATTCCCGGCCATGGATTGGGAAGCATGGGAGGCGGTCACGCGGACCACGCTCGACGGATTCTATAACGTCACGCGTCCGTTGGTGATGCCGATGGTTCGCAAGAAGTACGGTCGCATCATCAGTATGTCGTCGATCTCTGGCATTCGGGGGAACCGCGGCCAGGCGAACTACGCGGCGGGCAAAGCCGGGATCATCGGCGCGACTAAATCGCTCGCCATCGAGCTGGCGAAGCGACGCATCACCGTGAACGCGGTCGCTCCAGGCCTGATCGACACCGAGATGATCGCGAACGTGCCTGACTTCGTGGTGAAGCAAATTCCAGCTCAACGCGTCGGTCGTCCTGAAGAAGTCGCCGCGGTTGTGGCTTTCTTGGCCAGTGCTGAAGCGAGTTACATCACCGGCCAGGTGATTCGCGTGGACGGAGGATTTACATGACGCAGCAAATGACCAACTCGAACCGCTGGGACGTGATCGTGGCGGGTGCAGGACCGGCGGGCGCGACCACCGCCGCGCTGCTGGCAAAACGCGGCGTCCGTGTCCTCGTTCTTGAGCGAGAGCGGTTCCCGCGCTTTCACATTGGCGAGTCGCTCTTGCCTGCCGGCCTCCCGGTCCACGACGAATTGGGGCTGTCTTTCGACGACAGTGTACTCGTGCACAAAGGCGGCGCGCGCTTCGTATGTGAAGCTACCCAGCGCGAAGCGGCCTTCGACTTCTCGGAGGGGCTGCCGGGCTGTCCGACGCATGCATGGCACGTGGACCGGGCGAGCTTCGATGTTGCGCTGCGGGATCGGGCACTGGCGTTGGGCGCCACCGTGCGCCATGGCGTCAGCGTCGAGTCCGCCGACGTTTCGGACGATGAGGTGGTCGTTGCCACGACGGCTGGCACAGAGCGCGCGCGGTTTTTCATCGACGCCACTGGCCAAGACCGGTTCTTGGCGAAGAAGCAACGCAGCGCAGAGCCGTTTCGCGTATTCGGCAAGGCGGCGGTGTACACGCACTTCGATGGACTGACCGACGATGCCATGGCTGCGATCGGTGACGGCAACGACATCCGTATCGTGATGGTTGACGAAGGCTGGGCGTGGATGATTCCGCTGCCCGGTCGCCGCTTGAGCCTCGGGCTTGTGAGCCAGAAGCGTGGAATCGGTGAGTCGTGGCTCGATGAGCACCTCGCGGGCTCGGCGCTGGCTCAGAAGTGGACGGCCGGTGCGGTCCGCGGCGCGACCCGCGTAACGAGCAACTTCAGCTTTCGAAACACCGCCTCGTACGGGCCACGCTTTGCGTGCGTCGGCGATGCGGCGTGTTTCCTCGACCCCGTTTTCTCGTCTGGGGTCACGTTCGCGATGCGCGGTGGCTCAATGACTGCCGATGTGCTCGCCCGCGCGCTCCAAGACGGTACGGAGGCGGAGCCGGATATGCTGCACTCGGTTCGCGCGGAAATGGACCGAGCGTACGCGACGCTGGTCGCGTTCATCGACCGCTTCTACAACCGGAAGATCGTGGAGAACCTGTTCTTCGGAGCTCCGGAGAGCGGCGACATGCGCAGCGCGGTAGTCAGCGTCCTCGCTGGCGATGTGTGGCGCAGAGACAACCCGTTCCAAGAGATGCTCTTGAAGGCTCGTCGACAACCCAGCTCCCCGTTTGCATCCATGTCCAATGCCTAGCTCTGAGATCCCGATCACGTCGGTCGGCGTGTGTAACGCGCTGGGTACGGATTGGTCATCGGTTCGAGACGCGCTGCACGACGGCAAGACTGGGCTGTCGCCCAATCGCATCGAAGTCCCGTTCCCAACGTTCACCGGCGCCATCCCCGCGGAGTTGCCGAGGCTCGAAGGTGCGCTGGCTGGCTGGGAAACACGGAGCGCGCGCGTCGCCTCGCTGATGCTCGACCAGATGTCGGACGCGCTCGCCGTGGCCCGCTCCAAGTGGCGCCCCGAGCGAATCGCGGTTCTGCTTGGAACGAGCACCGCAGGCGCGGACTCCACCGAGGCGGCATACAAGACGTTCGTTCAGACCGGAGCACTGCCGGACGAGTACGACTTGTGGCGTCACCACACGTATGGAGCGCTGCTCCACGTGGTGCGCGAGCTCACCGGTGCGGCAGGTCCGTCGTGGATGGTGTCGACGGCCTGTACATCGAGCGCCAAGGTCATCGCCTCAGCGCAGCGGCTCATCGACGCCGACATCGTCGACGCCGCGATCGTTGGCGGCGTCGATACGCTATGCGCCATGACGCTGTCGGGCTTCTATTCACTGGGAGCGCTGAGCGCCGAGGTCTGCAAGCCGTTCTCGGCGGAGCGGCGCGGCATCAACATTGGCGAAGGTGGTGCGTTCCTGCTGATGGAGCGCACCGGCGAGGGCATCGCGCTGCTCGAGAGCGTGGGCGAGAGCTCCGACGCCTATCACGTGAGTGCCCCCCACCCGGACGGCCTCGGCGCCGAGGCTGCGATGCGCGCTGCATTGGAACGAGCCGGGCGAACGCCAACGGATATCGACTACGTGAACGCACACGGCACCGGAACCCGGCTGAACGATAGCGCCGAGGCCAACGCGATCGCGCGGTACCTGGGCAACGAAGTCCCCGTCGTTTCGACCAAGTCGTACACCGGGCACACCCTGGGAGGCGCGGGAGCCACCGAGGCCGCGTTCGCCATCATGGCGCTGCAAGAAGGCTGGATTCCTGCGGCATTGGGCGTGGAACCACTGGACGAAAAGATGACGATTCATGTCCCGCCCCAGCGGCTGAAGACCCGCGTGAATCGCGTGCTCAGCAACTCGTTTGCGTTCGGCGGCAATAATATCAGCGTACTCCTGAGGTCGGTATGACTCGGGTTGCAGTCCTTGGTGTGGGGGCCTTTTCCCCGCAGTTCCCCGACGCCCCCAGTTGGCAGCGTGGCGAGCCGAGTCCGGAGATGCACGACCCTGCGGGCGCCTTCATCGAGAAACGGTCGCGGCGGCGGGTCAGCGTTTTGACCAAGGCGCTGGCCGATGCCTACGCTGAGGCGATCGCACAGTCAGGTGTGGATGCGAGCACGGTTCCGACGGTGTTTGGGTCAGCGCTGGGCGAGGCGAGCACCATGATCTCGCTCCTCGACCAAATGTGGCGTGAAGGCGAGGGCTTGTCGCCGATGAAATTCGCGATGAGCGTGCACAACGCCGCATCCGGTGTCGTCTCGATCTCGGGCGCGAACCACGCGTTTACGACTTCCCTCGGTGCGGATTTTGACACGCCAGCGATGGCGCTCATGGAGGCGATCGGCTTAGTGGCTACGCAGAGCGAGCCGGTGGTGATCGTTTGCGGAGATGACGCCGTCCCGATCGATATCGTCTCCGCCGAGGATGGGTGGACGTTGCTCGCGGGCGCAGTGGTGCTGGCGCCGGCGGCGGCGTTTCCGGACGCACCGACGTTGGAGCTTTCTCGGTCAGCGCACGATCTCAAGGTCGCGCCGATGGACGGCCCGATGTCGCGAAACCCCAACGCTGGTATGTTCGACTTGGTGCATGCCCTTGGACAGAAGAAGTCGGGCGTGGTCCGACTGGATCGCGGCGCCGGTCTCGGCTGGTCAGCATCGCTGATGTTCCCGTGACGGATACGTTTCCGGCGTTCGAGGACCTGGTGCCCCATGCAGAGCCCATGGTCCTGCTGGATAGCATGGTGCGGTGGGAGCCCGGCGAAGCGGAGTGCGTGCTTCACCTGCGCGAAGACGCCCCCTTTGTCGCGGACGGCGCCGTCGATTGCCTCATCTGCATCGAGTACATGGCGCAAGCGGTCGCAGCGTGCCTGGGTTACGAAGCCTTCCGCGGCGGCGACGGCGTGCGGGTCGGCATGATCATCGCCTGCAAGTCGTTCGACCTGCACGCACCGAGCATCGCGGTCGGCAGTGACGTACGCGTTCGCGTGAAGCGGGTGCGGGGCAACGAAATGCTGAGCCACTTCAACGGCGAGGTCGAGGTCGACGCAGAAGTCGTCTCCTCGGCCACGATGACGCTCTTCCACGCAGAGAAACCGCCCGAGTAGGGTTTCAAGCGTGAGTGGGTGTTAGCGCCGAGGTGCCGCGACGAGCAGTCTCGTTCCCGCCACCAGTGGAATCGTCTTCTCCAGCCGTAGGCCGGCAGCCGAGAAGAGCGCTCTGAATTGCGGTTTGCTGCGCTCGAATCCCCCCTCACATAGGGCGAGCATCTCCAGGTCGAGCAGGCGCGTAGCGTCGGGGACGTTTCCAGGCAGCAGGATTCCCTCGATCACGAGCACGCGGCCGCTCACGGGAAGGGCGGCGACGCAATTTTGGAGGATTTTCTGCGCCGCCTCGTCGTCCCAGTTGTGCAACACATGCTTGAGCACGATGGCGTCCGCTCCGGTGGGGACCGACTCGAAGAACGAGCCACCGGAGAACGTCAGTCGACCGCTGGTGGGATGATCGGTGAGGCGGAGCAGCGCCTCGGCAACGACAGTCGGACGGTCGAACAACACGCCCGTGAGGTTCGGAAGGGCAGTCAGCAGCTCGGTGAGCAGTGTGCCCCACCCACCTCCGACGTCCGCGACGCGCGTGAACCCTGTGAAGTCAAAACAGCCCGCCAAAGCGCGCGCTTGGCGACGTGCGAAGGCGTCGACTCCCTCGTGATACGTGGCTGCCGGCTCGGGGTGCTCGTCCATGAACTCGAACAGCGACTTGCCGTGCCAGAGCTGGAACGCGGACGTTCCGTGACGCACGGAGTCGGCGAGCTTGCACCAGGGGGCCCACTGCGACTCGGAGCCCACGTAGCGCGCCAACGGCCCGAAGTGGTCGTCCCCGAGCAGCCTGCCCACGGACGTAAGGGAGAACACCCCGTCGAGGTCGGATTCGAGCAGCCCCACGGAGGCGAGAACGCGCATGAGACGTTCGAGGGACGGTGCGTCGCAGGAGAGTTCGTCCGCGAGGGTTCCGCTCGTCGCTGGGCGATCGGCCAAAGCACCGGGCAACCCCAGTTCCGCAGCCGCAGCGATAGCGGCAGTGACCCACTTTCCTCCGATCAACCGGAGGAGGTTCTCGGCGTCCCCGCCACGACCGGCGCTATTCATGCGGACTCAGGTGTGGTCACAAGCGAAGAGAGGCGTTCGTGCACAACCTCGGGCCCGACGGCTGCACGAGGACGACCGAGCGCACGTTCTACGTCACGCGCGAGGGGCGACAAGGCCCGACGCCGCGCGAGACCCACCTGGGGCTCGGCCTCAATTCGCTCAGCGGAAACCGGGACGTCCCACTTGGCGACACCGGCACGCTTCATCAACTCGGCGGAGCTCTCGTCGTCGAGTTCGAACACGATCCGCGTGAGCAGTTCACCCACGATATGCTCGCCCTCGGCGGCCTGCGCGCTCATGTACTCGAACGTCTCGTCGGGCGTCATATCGTTGGTCAACGCGAGGTGCGCGTCGATCAGCTTGGACGGGAACGACGGCATCGCGGCGAATCCGGCGGTCGGCGTCTCAGGCGCGAGCTCGGCCCATGCGCGGAGCAGCGACTGCACATAGTTGGACAGCTGCACAAAGCGCTGGCCCACCTCGGTGAATCGCGTATGCGAGCGCCCATCCTCCCGATAGATCTCCCGGAGGAAGTACTGGCAAGGGAAGCTCCAGTACGCGAAGTTGTCCCAGTAGATCTTGGCCATCATCGCGCGGGCGTGGCCGTAAGTCGGCGACGACGTGCGGTACACATCCACGTTTCCGAGCACGAGCGCGCGGTAGTGGATGGCGAGCGTTTGCACCTTCTTCTGGATGTCCTCACCAGCGAAGTCGCGCTTGATGAGCTCGTCCGTGAAGGAGTTGGCGATCGCGATGAAGTCGGTGCCAGGGCTGTAGAACGGGTCGACGAAGGCGCCCGCCTCACCGACGATGGCCCAACGCTGTGGTGACCACGCGCGCCCCACGTTGTGGGAGTAGTTTTTGATCGCAAGGAAGTCGAGCGCCGGCTGGCTCTTGAGGGCCTCGGCGAGCGCTGGCTCATGCTTGGCGAGAAAGGCGCGGAGACGCTCTTCTGTCCGCACATCGTCAAAGCTGTGCGTGTCTTCGTGCACGACGAGCCCAATGCTGGTCTTGCCGGAGGACAGGGGGATGACCCACGCCCAATACCCCTCGCCCATGAAGTGGTTCGTCGAACGCCACCGGTCCTTCGCAAACGGCACATCGTGCCAAGCGCTCACGTCGTCCGCGACCATGTCGGTGATGTCGAAGCGGCCCTCGATGCGGAACCATCCAGCGCTGGCGTCGTGCCGGGTCCCGCGAGTCAGCTTCAGGCGACGGCGCAGCAACGCGTTCCGGCCGGTCGCGTCGACAAACCAGCGGCACTCCAGCGTGCGCTTGGCGTCTCCCTGCTGCACGACGACGGAGTGCACGCCGTCAGAATCCGACAGGGTCACGTCGCGAACCGATGCGCCTTCGATCAGCGTGATCCCATCGGCTTCGTTCATGTCTCGAAGGTCCGATTCAAACCGCCCGCGGTCGAGCTGGTACGAATGCACGATGGGCTCATGCCCCGGCCCAATCTCGGCGCGCTCATGGAGCGGAAGCTCGCCGCCGCCGGGGAAGAAGCGCAGGCCGAACTTAATGATGTGGTGCTCGAGCAGGTACTCTTTGAGTCCGAGGCGTTCGAGGTACTGCGAGCCCAACTCCACGCTCGACTCGCCGACCTTGTGACACGCGATCGGCAACGGGCGCGCGGTCTTCTCCACGATCACGATGGAGCGTTCCGGATGCGCCCGTCGGAGCTGTCGGGCCAACGTCAGGCCAGCCAGCCCGCCGCCGCAGATGAGCACGTCGATCGGAGATTCAGCGAGAGATTCTAAAGTCGTCATGGTCCGTGAAGCCCGAGGGGATCGCGAGGTAGGACATTTCGATACGCGTCCAACCTAGCAGTGTAAAGCCGTGGCGGCGGGCGCGTTTGACTCTGCTTGAGACGGGCGGTAGCACCGCGCAACCTCGGACACGGTCAGCGCGCATGTGGCGCTACATACAATTCCTCAAGATCTTCCTGTCGTTCCTGTTGTACGGCCTGCTCGGCCCGTGGGGGTACTTCGGATTTCTCGTCGTCTCGCTCGTGCCAACGCGTGACGAGACGGGACGCGCGCGACGCTTCCAGTGGTGCATTTTTCGCGGGTTCCGGCTCATGCATGACTGGCTGCGCTGGGTTGGGCTCATCCGGTTTCAACCGCGTGCGCTCGCCGGGGCGCTCCCGACCGAGCCGAGCCTTATCGTCTGCAATCACCCGGCGCTCACCGATGTGACCGTGGTGATGGCCACGTTCCGCAACGTGGTGACGGTGATTCGTGAGACGACCTACGACCAATGGTGGTTGCGTCCGCTGCTGCGTGCGGCAGGCCAGATCAGTAGCCCGCTGAGCGCCGCCGGAGTCCCCGAGATGAACCAGGAGATCGCGCGAAGGCTGCAGCAGGGCTTCCATGTGCTGGTGTTTCCGGAAGGTCAGCGCTCGCCGAGCAACTCGGTGCTGCGTGAGTTTAGCCGCGCTCCGTTTGAAGCGGCCCGACTCGCCGGCGTCCCGATTCGCCCGCTCGTGATTCGGACCTCGCCGGAGTGGCTCAGCAAGAACCATGGTATCGGCTCGCCGCCGCCTGGCGTGATGGAAGTGACGCTTGAGCTGCTGCCGCCAATCTCTGTGGCGGATGCCCCGAACAGCCGCGTACTTCGAAACCAAACGGTGGCCGTGCTGGCCGACGCCATCGCCGTTCCGGCGCTAGAGGCCTCATGACGACTCCATCCTCGCTGCCCACCGCGCCGTTTCGACCGTGCGCGATCATCCCGACGTACGACAACCCCGAGACGATTCGTGGCGTGGTCGAGCGCGTCCGCGCCTACATCCCCGATGTCCTCGTCGTGGACGACCACAGCCATGTGGCCGGCGAGCAAGCCTGCGCAGACTTGGTCACGACGGGCAGCGCGCTGGTGCGTCGCCGAGCGCGAAACGGCGGAAAGGGCGCGGCCGTGAAGACCGGGTTCGCGTTTGCCCAAGAGCTCGGATTCACGCACGCGCTGCAAGTCGACGCGGACGGTCAACACGACCTCACGCAGATCCCGCGCATGCTCGAGATCGCCCGAGCACAACCGACCGCCCTGATCCTCGGAAGCCCCGAGTACGACGACTCCGCGCCGCGTCACCGAATGATCGCGCGCAAGTTTACGAGGTTTTGGGTGAACCTTGAGGTCGGAGGCGCCGGAATTATTGAGGATTCCATGATTGGATTCCGCGTGTACCCGCTCGAGTCCGCGCTCTCAGTGCCGGTCTGGGGCGACCGAATGGACTTCGATATCGAGATCGCAGTGCGCATGGTTTGGGCTGGCGTCCCCACCGTGAACGTCCCCGTGCACGTTCGCTATCTGACGGAAGAAGAGGGCGGTCGCTCGCACTTTCAGCCCGTGATGGACAACGTGAGGTTCTTCGGGCTGCACAGCCGCCTCTGCACCATCGGCTGCTCGCGGTGGGCCATGCGCAAACTGGGGCTCATCCGGTGACGGAATCGACGACGGACCACACGACCGAAACAGGCGAAGCCAAGGCGCCGGAGCAGTCCGAGGCGGCATGGCTGGCCACGGGCGAGCGCGGCGCGCTGTGGGGCATCCGGCTCGTGTTTCGCGTCGCCACGCTGTTCGGTCGCGGTCCCGCGCGGCTGTTCGTCGGGTTCATCGCCGCCTGGTACACCATCTTCGACCGTCCGGCGCGGACCGCCTCCCGGGCGTGGTTGACCCGCGTCCACGGACGTCCGGCGAAGCATCGTGAGGTGTTCGGGCACGTCCGTCGTTTTGTGAACGTCACGCTGGATCGGATCTTCCTGCTGCAGGGCCGCGATAAGTATTTCACGGTCACGCGCACCGGAAACGAGAACCTGCGTGCGCTGACGGAGTCGGGTCGCGGTGCGGTGTTGTTGGGCGCGCACCTCGGGAGCTTCGAGGCCATGCGTATCGGTGGTACCGACGAGGACTTTCCCATCAACATCGTCGGGCACTTCGACAACGCGACGATGATCAACACCTTGCTGACCGAGCTCAACCCGGACATCGCCTCACGTGTGATCCATGTCGGTCGCGATCCCATCGGGTCGATCCTGAAGATGAAGGAGCGGCTTGAGCAGGGCGAAATGGTCGCGATCTTGGGTGACCGCACAGGGCTAAACGAGAAGTCCGTTTCTGCGCGTTTCATGGGCGCAAATGCGCTGTTTCCGACGGGGCCGTTCTTGCTCGCCTCGACCCTGCGCTGCCCGGTGTACCTGGTGTTCGGCCTGTACTTTGAACCGGACCGATATGCGCTGTTCTGCGAGCCATTCGCTGAGCAGATCGTACTGCCGCGCAAAGAGCGTGAGGCGGCGTTGCGGATGTATGTTCAGCAGTACGCCGAGCGCCTGGAGCACTTTGCGCGTTTGGCGCCAGACAACTGGTTCAACTTCTTCGACTTCTGGTCGAGCGCCCAGGACGCCGAGTCCGAGCGGGAATCCGACGTACCCACGCCAAATGTTACGACATGAACGCGAACAATGTGTTGACAGCGAAGCCCGCTCTTAGGTAGAAGCTCGCGTCCGCTTTGAGCGGTATCGGCGATGTAGCTCAGTTGGTTAGAGCAAACGGCTCATATCCGTTGTGTCCGGGGTTCAAGTCCCTGCATCGCCACTGAGAACGCGCGGCCGAAAGGCCGCGCGTCCTCAGACAAGTTCGACTGCTGAGACAAGGGTCCATGAACCGCACCGCGCTTGAGACTCAGGTTAACGAAGCTCTCGCGCTTCTCAATTCTGGCACCTTGTACGAACTGCTCGGCGTCGAGTCAGACGTGAACGAGCCTGAGATTAGAGACGCGTTCCGCGAGCGGGCGCGTCTTTTTCACGTGGACAGCTAC
>CBDUJZ010000030.1:0-41224 GCA_965367675.1 uncultured Myxococcales bacterium
CGTTCGAGGCCGTTCAGTCGCCCGGCGAGGCCGCCGAGCCTGACGTCGCCGAGCCAGTGGCGGAAGATGACGCTCGACGCGGTCGACGTGGCCGCCGTGGTGAGTCGGACGAGACGCCCCCCGCGACCCCCGCCGGTGGTGTGCCGTCGCCGTTCGCGCCCGTGGGAGCGCCCGCGCCGATGCCCGAAGACGCGCCTTCCGAAGAGGAGAACACCGAACAAGAGAGCACCGAAGAGGAAGCTGCAGAGGAGGCGGAAGAGGTCCCCGTCGAGCAGGCGCCGCCCGCTCCGGAGCCGGACGCCGCGCCGTCGCCGTTCTCGCCGATCAGTGACGGGCGCTGGCTGCTTCGCCGTTCGGGCATGTCGCCGAGCTTCATGATTCGTCAGAGCGACAACCCGTTCGCGCCCGTGAACCCCGGCCCGAGTCCGCAAGCGGAGACCGCGCCAGAGACGGCCCCCGAAGCTGCGCCGGACGCTGCGCCGGACGCTGCGTCCGAAGCTGCGTCGGAGACCGTCTCGGAAGAGGCGGTCCCCGCAGACACTACGGACGAGGTTGGTGGACAATCGCCCACCCCGTTCGCGGCCACCGAGCCAGACGCTGGGCCGGCCACCCAACCCGCCGCAGCGCCCGCCACGGAAGCCCCGGCGACCGCGCCGCGCTACGCCGACGTGCTCGACTTCTACGCCGCCGAGCTCGAGGCCGCGCTGTCGACCGACGACCAAGACCTGAGCGCTGCGCTTGCCGCAGCCGACGCCGGACGCATCTCCGTGCAGCTGCCGCCGCAGGGCATCCCGCTGCAGAGCAACCGCCTCGCGGTGTTCGGCTCCACCGTCCCCACCAACCGCGTGTTCGTGAACGGCCAAGAGATCGACGTGCAGAGCGACGGCCGCTTCGATGTGGTCGTAGAGCTGCCCGGTGGCCAATCGGACGTCGTCGTGGAGACCCTCGACGTGACCGGAAACCGCGGTCGTTTGGAGTGGCCCGTCGAGGTCACCAACTCGTCGTTCTTCCTCATGGCGCTCGCCGACACCGCCATCGGTAGCCGCGACGCCGACATCGCGGGCGCGCACAGCCACAACAGCCGAACCACCGAGGGCGGCGTGCTGCTCTACGGTCAGGCGCGGCTCTACATGCAAGGCTGGGTCAGCGGCGAAGAGGTGCTCAACGGCCTGTGGGACGACATCGAGATCACCGCGCACGTCGATACCGGCAAGCGCCGTGAGTACGAGAGCTTCGTCCGCGAGACCATCCAACCCGACCAGCAGTACCCGGTGTTCGGCGACGCGTCCGAACAGGTCGGCGACGTGAACTCCCGCGGCAAGGTCTACCTGCTCGTGACCGCGGACGACTCGTCGGCCACCTGGGGCAACTTCAACACCGAGATCCAAGGCGTGGAGCTGCTCCGTTACGAGCGGAACTTGTACGGCGCCCAGATTCAGATCGACGAGACCATCAACGACAACTTCCGAACCGAGCTGCAGCTGCACGCCGCCGACGAAGACGAGGACGTTGTCCAGACGTTCAACTTCCTGCGCGGTACCGGCGGCTCGGTCTACTACCTGGAGAACCGCCAGCTGGTGGAGGGCTCCGAGCGCGTATCACTCGTCGTCCGCGACTCCGTGTCCGGCATCGAGCTCGCGCGCATCCCGCAGAGCCGCAACACCGACTACAGCATTCGCTACGGCGAAGGCCGCATCATGATGCGCTCACCCGTCCCCTCCGTGGCCGACGACGGGCTGCTGCTCGGCAACTACGTCACGTCCCGCAACCTGCTGCGCGGACACCCGGTGTACCTCGAGGTCTCGTACGACCACGAGAGCGGCCACAACGGCTCCGACCTCTCTTATGGCGCGCACGCGCGTGAGACGTTCTACGACCTCGTCAGCATCGGCGGCGGTATCGTGGAGGAGTCTCGCGTCGGCGCGCCCGGATACACCCTGTGGGGCGTTGAGGCGGGCGTTGGACCCACCGCGCGCACCCGCGTCGACTTCGAGTACGCCGGCAGTGAGAGCGAGGACCTGGGCTACTCGTTCAGTGACGACGGCGGCCTCACGTTCGACCGCTTCCGGCTCGACGATGGAGAAGACGCACAGGGCAACGCCTTGCTCGTTCGCGCCTCCGCCGAGCTCGCGGATGTGATCAACACGGAGCGCTCCGAGATCTGGAGCGTCGGCGGGTACTACCAGCGCGCCGACCGTGGGTTCTTCTCCAACGGCCGCATCTTGGACCAAGGCGAAGAGAAGTTCGGATTCTCGAGCCGCCTGCGCATGACCGATGTGCACCAGCTGTCGTTCCGGCTGGACCATGTGAACAGCCAGATGGATGACCTGACCACCGAGACCCTCGACGACGTGGCCGAGCTGCGGCGCCAGGTGGCGTTGGTACAGTACGACTACGACTTCGACCCGGCGCACTTTGTGCTGTCGTACGAGCGGACGTTCTCGGACGATGAGCGCCTCGAGGATGGCTACCGTAACGACGTGGTCGGCGCCGGAATCGAATGGCGCGCGACCCACTGGCTGCGCCTCGGGTTGGAGCAAGAGATCATCGCGTCGGGCGACGACCCGTCGGTGATTCGAGGCGCCGGTGGCGACACCGATACGCGCTTCGAGGACCGCTTCACCACCTCCGTGACGGCGGGCGTCAGCGTGACCGACGACATCGAGATCGTCGCCACCAACCGCTTCCGCTACTCCGGCGAGAACGCCGCGCTCATCGGCCTGCGCGCCGACGTGAACGACGACTCGGAAGTGTACGTGCAGCAGCGCTTTAACCAAGCGCGCGACAACCACGGCTCGGCCATGAGCACCGTCGTGGGTGGCGAGCAGCGCTACGGCGAGGACGGCAGCGGCCGCAGCTACGGCGAGTACCACATGGACCACGGCGTCTCCGGCGAGCGCTCCCGCGCCGTGCTCGGCTTCGGCAAGACCTGGAACGTGGCGGAGGGGCTCAGCATCGACCTCGGGTTCGAGCGCAGCCACACCCTGGCCGGCGAAAGCGTCGAGTCGGGATCATCGCGAAACACGGCCAGCTTCGGCTGGGAGTACGTCGGCCTCGATGTGCTCAAGCTCACCGGCCTGTTCGAGGTGCGGTTCGACCGCGGTTCCACCCACACGCCGTCGTCGTCGCCGTGCTTGGGCACCAACCTGACCGGCAACCCGGCGTACTGCCGAGACGCCATCACGGCCGTGGGTGACCGCCGTCAGATCGTGTCGTCGACGACCATGCTGCTGAACCCCACGCCCGACCTCACGTTCTTTGGCCGCTTCGACATCGTGCACACCGAGAACACCACGTTGGGGCTCATGGAGAGCCGCGACCTGGAAGGCACGGTGGGCATGGCGATGCGCCCGGTGGACATCGACTGGGTGAACGTGCTGATGCGCTACACGTACCTGGCCGAGATGGCGCCGTACCAGCTGGAGCTGAACGAGCGACGCGACGAGCGCAGCCACGTGTTCAGTCTGTCGCCGATCTTCGAACTGCCGCTGAACCTGCAGCTGGTCGAGAAGATCGCTGTGCGCCACATCGACCTGGAGGTGGAGGGCATGCCGTCGGTCAGCAACGACCTCGTGCTGCTCATCAACCGCCTGAACTACCACCTGTTCCGCCAGTGGGACGTGGGCGTGGAGTACCGATTCCTGCACCAAAGCCTGACGCGCGACTGGCGCCACGGTGTGCTGCTGGACGTGAACTACATTGTCGCGGAGCACGTGCGTTTGGGCGTGGGCTACAACTTCACGCACTTCGCAGAGGACGAGCTGGGCGACTTCAACCGGGATGCCAGCGGCGTGTTCTTCCGCGTCACGGCGCAGTACTAGGGCAGGGCGAAGCGGGTCGAAATTCGGCCCGCCAATCCACTGAATTAACCGCCGAGCGATTCGCCGCATAAAGTGCTGCGGATCGCCGGTCTAGGGCGCATGAGCGCTTGACCATGCGACAGGCCGCTGCTAGCCAAGCGGCCCTCGCGAACCGATGGAGATGACGATGAGCGATCAGAACGAAACGACCGAGACCGAAGCCTCCGAGCCCGAAGAGCTCATCATGTGCTACGTGTCCAAGAAGATGGTGCCGCTCTCGGAGACCGTCGAAGTGAAGTACGGCGGAAACAAGAAGTTCCGCGTGCTGCCGCGCTACGTAAAGTACTAGCCAACCGCCCGACAGCCGGGGTGTTCGCACCTCGCTGACGCAAGCGCACGGTTCTGAAAGACCGCTCCGAATTTTCGGTGTGGTCTTTCAGTGTTTTTGCGGCGATTGTGGCCCGGAGAACGGCGCCCAGCGCTGGAGCCACACGCGATTGCGAGCTGCGGTAGCCCTGCGCTACGCGAACTGGGGCGGCCGGAACGGCCCCTCGACCGCGCAGATGCAGCCTCGGGTCGGGTCCATCTCGCACCAGCCTTCGCCGCCCCACTGCAAGCAGCAGTCGTAGTCGGTGCGCCGGGTGCAGTCGTCCGGGCAGATATCGTCGCTCGCCTCCAAGTTGCACTCGGCGCCAGCGATCGCGCCGTAGGCGTTCTGCACCGCTTCCTGCGCGATCCGTTCGACCGTCTCGGGCGGCGTCTCGCCGGGAGGCGTCGAGGGGGTACACCCCGCGGCCACGGCGACAGCGCCTCCGAGGGTCATCGCGCGTGCTGCCGAGAGCGCGCGCTGGCGTCGATCCGAGTGGGGGAGGTTCATGGGCATCCGTCGGGGTGTGGATGGGCGCGAAAGTGTCGCATTTCCGCGGGCCGTGTGGACAAGCGTCCTTCAAGAGGATAGCTGAGTTTCACGCACATATCTTGTGGAATGGCGGCACGCCGCACGGCACATCCCGGTTGGGGACGCGTCGCGCCGGCATCGGGCCGCTCACGGAGGAACACGATGACCGACGGAACGAATAATAGCGGCGCACCTGGCATGAACCCTGGGGTCCCGCCTGGACCTCAAGCACCGGTCGCCGGGGCGACGGGTAGGCAAGTGGTATCGCCGGGTTTCAAGCGGCCTGAGAAGAAGCCGTTCCCCCTTGTGCCCGTCCTCGCCGGCGGCGCAGGCGTGGTTGTGGTCTTCGCGCTCTTCATGTTCGTGCTCTCCAGCATGGGCGGCGGCATCTCGTACGCGGAAGACGTCGCGCAGCACCTGCCCGAAGAGACGCAGATGATGTGGGCCGTCAGCTCGCCTGACGCCGTGTTCTCCGCGCTCGGTGATCTCGGCATCTACGTCGAAGGCCTCGAAGAGGTGATGTCCGGAGACGATCCGGACGACATCCTCGTGGAAGAGGACGACGCCATGGACAAGTCCGCGCTCCGAGAGATCGGCATCGACGCCGGCGCACCCGTTGGCGGTGGCGAGTTCGCCGTCGAACGCGAGAACTTCCGCGCGACCGTCGTCTCCTTTGGTGCCGTTGGCGGCGCCGACGAGATGGAGGCCTTCGCCGACCTGCTCGACTGGGACGACACCGAAGACGAAGAGTTCGGCGACTACGCCGCGATCACCAGCGCGTCGGACGAAGAGTCCCCGTACCTGTACACGGGCTCGGGGCTGATCCGCATCGGCAAGCGCATGCTCATGGTCCAGGCCTTCAACATCGGCGGCGCGCCGGCCGACAACTTCGACGAGCAACGCGAAGTCATCCAAGCCGCGCTCGAGTACCTGGCCGAGTTGGAAGAAGACGACAGCCTCGCCGCTTCGGAGTCCTTCGCCCTCGCGATGAAGCAGGACGTCGACGCCGACCTCGTGGGTATCGCCTTCTTGACCGACGACGACCGTGAGCGCCTCGAAGACGAGTTCATCGACGCCGACGAGCTCCTGTTCATGATGGCGGGCCTCGCGCTCGATAACGATGGCGCTTCGCTCAACTTCCTCGCGGGCTTCGAGTCCGAAGAGGCGCAGTCGCTCACCGCGATTCAGGCGCTCAAGATCGACGCCGGCACGTTCAACGGTGCCCCCGGACCGGCCGCTGGCTTGTTCGCGTTCGCGCTCGACCAAGAGCTCGCCATGAGCTGGATCTCGGAGCAACTCGACACTGTGGGCGATGACATCGACGAGGCGTACGAAGAGTTCGAAGACGAAGTTGGCGTGGACCTTGAGGAGCTCATCGCGGCGCTCGACTTCACCGGCGGCGTCGTCATCCCCGACGAGATTGGCGAGCAGCTGATGCAGCGCGCCATGCGCGGTCGGTTTAGCCTCGGCGACAACCCGCTGTTCGAAGAGGACTTCTACATGTTCTTTGGCGTCGAGGACCACGAGGTGGTGCTCGCGGCGCTTGAGGACATCGAAGACGTGCTCGGTGACCAAGGTGTTGAAGTGGACTCCGACGAGGTCGGCGACGGTGTGATGCTGACCCTGGAGAACCGCGGCGAAGAGTTCGCCATCGGCGTGACCGAAGACACCGTATGGGTCGGCGCGCCAGACGCGGTGGAAGACGCCATGGAAGGCACCGACAAGACGCTCCGCTCGGAGTCGCGCGGGTTGATCAGCGCGCTGCCGAGCCGCGCGGGCTTCGCGCTCACCGCTGACTTTGGAGCGCTCCTCGAAGAGGTCGTCGAAGGCATCGGAGAGGAGCTGGACGTGGACCTCCCTGATTCGGCGGACTTGTTCGTCGTCGCGTCGGCCAGCGTGTACGCGCAGGGTCAGACGGTGCGGGCCGAGGTATCGATCCCGTTCGATGGGAACGCGATCCGTGAAGCGATGGCTGACCGCTAGTCGGACAACGGCCTCCAGAAGACGGGCGATGCTTCGGCGTCGCCCTTCTTCGTTTTTGTCTGCGTGGTGGGTGACGGTGCGGCCGCCCGCGGTCACGCCCCCCCGAACGCGGGGGAGGGCGTCCTGAGTATTCCTTTCTCGATCCACCGTGATCTTTTGAGATCCATCTGGATCCACAGCTGTGAAACGGGCCCGTTAAGTCGCTGAAATTAGGCTAGATTTTGGGGTGATTGACGGCGGGGCGCGGTGTTGTGCGGTGCGACACGGTGCGTTGTCCACAGATGTTATCCCCTTGTGGAGAGCGGAACGTAAGTGCGTGTTATGCGGTCGTTTTTGGGTGGATAACCACTTGTTTATGCACAGCCAACACCCTGAAAATGTGGAGAAAATTCGCCTTTTCTGAGTTCGTGATCGGGCTTGACACTCGGCATGTGGGATAGGAAGGTACCTCCACGGTGTCAGACCGCTCGGATCTCATTGGGTGGATCTCCGGACCACTCTGTGGATCAATGCGGATCGGAAGCGGGTTTATCCCCCGAATCCTAGCCTCGACGGCTCTGCAGAACGCTCTGACCCTGCCGTCCACCGCCTCAGGCGGTGTTTCCCCAGTGGATCCACCCGGATCCGCGCGCCCTCGGGCCGATTTCATGAACTTCACTGGACGCGAGCACCACGCTGTGGACGCGAAGGGCCGAGCAAGTATGCCGGCACGATTCCGTGACGTGATTCTGGAAACGGCCACCGCGTCGGAGGCATCTCGATTGATGCTCATGCCGTGGTTCGGTGAGTGCGTCCGCATCTACCCCATCAACCGATGGCAGAAGCGGCTGCAAGCGCTCGAATCGCAGCTGAACAAGATCGACAGCTTCGGCTACGGAGAGGACGAAAGCGACCTACGTCGGCTGATCTATGGCATGGCCATCGAGATCGGCATGGACGGACATGGCCGCTTCGTCATCCCGCAGCACGTGCGTGAGGACGCCGGAATCGATCGTGAAATCTACTGGGTTGGGCTTGGTGACTTCCTCGAATGTTGGAATCCCGAGCGGCTGCAAGACCGACTGAGTGGCGACAACGCCCGTCGGCTTCGCGCACGCCTCGTCTCCCTTTTCAGCCGCGACGACGCAGCTGATGGACGACCCACGGACGGCTCACTCCCGGAGGTAATGGAGTAGCGCGTCCGTGACCGACTTCGAGCACATCACAGTCCAGCTTGAGCCCGCCGTCGACGCATTGCGTTGCCGCGACGGGCACACCTACGTCGACGTTACCGCCGGTGGCGCCGGACACAGCGCCGCCATCGCGGCCGCCTGCGCTCCCACCGGACGGCTCATCGCCTTCGACCGCGACCCCAACGCCGTGGCCATCGCGACCGAGCGGCTCGCCCAGTTCGGCGACCGCGCGCAGGTCGTGCACGCGCCGTTCTCTAGCGCCCCGCAGTGGCTGCGCGACAACGGCCTCGCTCGCAGCACCGGCGGCGCTGGCGTGGATGGCCTGCTCGCCGACCTCGGCGTGTCCTCGCCGCAGATCGACACCGCCGACCGCGGCTTCTCCATCGCCGCCGACGGCCCGCTCGACATGCGCATGAGCGGCGACGGGCCTACCGCCGCCGACATCATCGACGCGTCCGACGCCGACGAGCTCGCCCGCATCTTCTACGAGTATGGCGAGATTCGGGAATCGCGCCGTCTCGCACGTGCCGTGAAAATGGACCGCGCCGCGGGCCTGATCAACACCACCGGCGACCTCGCGGGCCTGTGCGGCCGCGTCCTCAAGAGCAAGCGCAGCATCCACCCCGCCACGCTGCCGTTCCAGGCGCTCCGCATCGCGGTGAACGGAGAACTCGACGAGCTCGACACGCTGCTCGACGCGCTGCCCGACCTGCTGGCCGATGGCGGCCGCGCCGTCTTCATCTCGTTCCATTCGCTCGAAGACCGGCGCGTCAAGCGCGCGTTTCGTGCGCTCACTAGCGGCCCCGAGATTCCGCGTGGCATCCCCGTGCGCGGCGACGAGTACCAAGCCGACTTCCGGCTCATCGGTCGCGGCATCAAGGCGACGGACGACGAGATCCAAGCGAACCCACGGGCCCGAAGCGCCCGCATGCGCGTCATCGAGCGCATCTCCGCTGTAGAGGCATCATGAGCGACGACCGCCCCGTGCAATACAAGCTGACCGGCAACGCGGACCTGAGCTGGATCGCGTTCATCGTCATCACCGCCACCGTCGTCTCGACCCTGCTGCTCGGCCACCTGCGCAGCGGCGTCGCCGTGTACCGGCTCGGCAACGACCTCGCCTACGCGACCGGCGAGGCGCGCGCCCTCGAGAGCGAGCGCCGGAACTTGGAGATCGAACTCCAGCACCGCCACGAGGCCATCGACGTGTGGCGTGAAGCGGAGGCCATGGGCCTCGCGCCGCCACCGCCGCAGCGCGTGATCGAGGTGACCGAATGACCGTGCAACGCCCCACACAGTACCGCATGCGCGTCGTGCTCGGCTTCCTGACGCTGGGATTCGTCGCCTTCCTCGCCAAGGCGTTCACGCTCCAGATTGTGGACGCCGCCGACAACCTCGACCGTGCCCAATGGCGCGACGCCACCGTCACGGAGCACGAGGCACCGCGCGGCCCGATCGTCGACCGCGACGGCCACTTGCTCGCTGAGAGCGCCGCGGCCGTGAAGCTCTGGTTCGACCCCGTCGTGCTGCTCAGCTCCGACCGCGAGCACATGGACGTGCTGATCTCGGAGTTCGCGCGATTCGAGCGCTTCGACGCCGAGGAACTGAATCGCTGGGCCGCGGGCCCGTTGGAAGGCGTCCCGCGCTACCGGCTGTTGTCGCAAGCGATGGCGCCGCCCGAGGCGCAGGCCATGCGCACCCGCTTGGCGCCGCTCGGAATCCGCAGCGTCGTGTACTCCGACGCCTACCGCCGCGTGTACCCCGGCGGCCCCGTCGCGGGCCGTATCTTGGGCTTCATGGACGCCCGCTCCACGCTCGGCGTTGCCGGCCTGGAAGCGGCCTACGAGGATGTGCTCGCCGGCGGATCCGTCGAGGTCCGCGTCGCGCGTGACCGTGCGCGCGAGCCGTTCCTGCTCGATGACATCCCGAACCTGCAAGACGCCGCGGGCGCAACGGTAGAGCTCACGCTCGACCTGGAGCTTCAGGAAGTCGTGGAGCAATCGCTGCAGGCGACGCTCACCCAGTTCCGCGCGGAGTCCGGCACAGTGGTGGTGACCCGCGTCGAGACCGGCGAGATCCTGGCGATGGCGTCGCTCCCGTCGTTCAACCGCGAAGAGACGCTGTTTGGCGACGGCGACGGCTGGCGCAACCCTGCGATCGCGAACGCGGTCGAGCCGGGCTCCACCGTCAAAATCTTCACCTTCGCTGCGGGCGTCGAAGAGGACGTCATCGGTTACAACAGCACCCTCGACTGCAACCGCGGCGTGGTCATGCTCGACGGCTTCCCGATCCGCGACTCACACTGCCCCGACACCATCGAGGCGTGGGAGGTGATCCGCGACAGCTCGAACATCGGCGCGCTGCGTATCGGCATGCGCATGTCGCAGGCCACGCACCGCGAGTACCTGGAAGCGTTCGGCTTTGGCTCGCCCACCGGCGTGCCGCTTCCGGCCGAGACGGGCGGCCAGCTTCGCCCGCTGCCGTGGCCGCAGAGTGTTCACGCCACGACGTCGTACGGCTACGGATTCAGCGTCAGCCCGCTGCAGCTGAACATGGCGACCGCCGCGATCGCCAACGGCGGCATGCTCATGCACCCGCTGCTCGTGCGCCGCGTGGTCTCGGCTACCGGCGAGATGCTCGAAGAGAACACTCCCCAGCCTGTCCGCCGTGTGATCTCGGCCCGCACCGCATCGCTCGCGACGCAGGCCATGGAGACGGTCATCGCGCGTGATAGCACCGGCGTGTTGGCGGCCGTGCCCGGTTACAGCGTGGCCGGCAAGACCGGTACCGCGCGCTTGGTCGCTGCGGGCGGCGGCGGCTACGAAGACGCGCACCGCGCGCTGTTCACCGGCTTTGTCCCCTCCGACGCACCGCGCTTCGCGATCACCGTCCTCGTCGAGCGTCCGGACCCGTCCGTCGGAACGTCCGGCGGTGTGGTCGCCGCGCCGCTGTTCTCGATGGTCGCTCGCCGCGCGCTTGAGCTCGACGGCCTGCCTGTGGAGTCGGCAACGGGAACGCCGCAGCCGGTGGAGCACATGGCGCTCGAAGAGGTCAGCCAAGGCATCGAAGCCATCGCGCCGGTCCCCGAAGATGTGAACGTGCGAACCGTCCCCGACTTCGTGGGGCTGCACGTGCGCCAGGCGCTCATCCGTGCGTCGCGCGAAGGTGTCGAGATCGCCGTGGAGGGCACCGGAGATGTGGCCGAGCAGTGGCCGCCCGCCGGGGCCGCCGCTACACCGGGCATGTCCGTGGTTCTGACGTTGGAGAGCGTGCTGCCATGAAGTTCTCTGTGCTCATGCGCGACCTGCCGATGCAGGTGCTCCGAGATGGTGATGCGGACGTGACCGCCATCGTGACGGACAGCCGCGCCGTGGTGCCTGGGGCGCTGTTCTTTGCCCGCGAAGGATGGTTCGTCGACTCGCACCGCTTCCTCGCCTCGGCGCAGGAGCAGGGCGCGACGTCGTTTGTGGTCACCCGATCCGACGCGCTCGAAGGCACGGACTACGCCCCCGTTGCCCACTCCACTGCCGAAGACCGCGACCTGGGCCTCGTGTGTGACCGCTTCTTTGGCGAGCCCACGATGGAACTCAAGGTGTACGGCATCACCGGCACCAACGGGAAGACCTCTACCGCTTACTTGCTGGAGCACATTCTCCGCGAGTTGGGCGAGCGTCCGGCCGTCATCGGTACGGTCTCGCACCGCTTCGAAGACCACGTGATCCCGGCCAAGAACACCACCCCGGACGGTCTGACGATTCACGGTTTCGCCCGCGAGGCGAAGTCGCTCGGCGCCACGTGCTTGGTGCTCGAAGTGTCGAGCCACGGCGCCGAACTGGGCCGCATCGCCGGCGTCGCGTTCGACGTGGTGGGCTTCACGAACCTGAGCGTCGACCACCTGGACTACCACAAGACGCTGGAAGCCTATCAGGGCGCCAAAGAGCTGTTGTTCAGCGAGTTCCTGGAGGCGTCGTCCGTGCGCGGAAAGCGTACGCACGCGGTGGCATGGACGGAGTCCGCTGGTGTCGACACCGTTGGCGCGACGATGTTGGCCGCGTCGGCTCCGACGGGCACCCGCACGCGCGTGGGTGTTGACGCGGAGGCCGACCTGCAGGTCGAAGCGCTGCGCTGGCTGGGCACCCGGGGCGTGGAGTTGCGCGCGACCGCCCATGGCCGATTGAACCCTGGCGCAGTGTCTGACGGCGCGGTGTCTGACGGAGCCGTATCTGAAGGCGCAGCGTCTAAAGGCGCAGGCGTCGAGCAGGTCGTGGCCACTTCGACGCTCGTAGGCTCATACAATCTTGAGAATGTCGCAGTGGCGCTGGCCATGGTGCACGCGACGCACCCCGACCGCTTGGCCGACGCCGCTGACGCGCTTCAGCGGTTTGCCGGGATCCCCGGCCGCTTCGAAGCCGCGTTCGCCGTGGACGGTATCCCGACCGCCTTCGTAGACTACGCGCACACGCCCGATGCCGTCGCACGCGCCGCCCGCGTCCTCGCGGACCTCGATGACACCCAGGGCACCGTCGTGCTCGGCTGCGGCGGCGATCGCGATCGTACCAAGCGCCCCCAGATGACCCGCGCCGCGCTCGAAGCGCTGCCGCACGTGGTACTCACGGCCGACAATCCGCGCTCGGAGCGTGTCGAAGACATCCTCGATGAGATGGTCGCCGACGTGGACGGCGCCGCCCGTGCCGTCCGAATCGCCAACCGCAGCGAGGCCATCGAGCGAGCGATTCGTGACGCCCAAGGCCCCGTGCTCATCGCCGGCAAGGGCCACGAGACCTACCAGGAGGTGGACGGCGTACGGTACCACTTCGACGACCGCGAAGAGGCGCGCCGCAGCTGCCGCGCGCGCATGCTCAACTGCCCCGCGAGCGCCGTCCCGCTGCTCAGTGGCTGGTCTGTGGAACGTATCGCAGCGGCCATGGGCGGTCGCGTCGTTCGTCGCGGCGCAAACCGTCCGTTCGGTGTCCTCAGCACGGACTCACGCACCATCGGTCGCGACGACATCTTCGTGGCGCTCAAGGGCGCTCGCTTCGATGCTCATACGTTTGTCGAAATGACGGACGCCGCAGGTGCGGGCTTGGTCATCGTAGATGCCGACGCCGAGCTTCCGAGCGTGTCATGCGGCGTCGTCGCGGTGCCGAGCACCCACGTGGCGCTGCAACGGCTCGCCACCGCGCTGCTGACCGAAGCGCGCACCCGCCGCGACGGACTCCGCGTGCTGGCCATCACCGGCAGCAACGGGAAGACGACCACCAAAGAACTCGCGGCCGCGTTGCTCGGCGAGCAAGCGCTGGCGACGCCGGGGAACTTCAACAACCACATCGGCCTGCCGCTGACGGTCGCCGCGATCGCCCCGAAGCACCGATACGCCGTGCTCGAGATGGGCGCGAACGCGCCTACCGACATCGCCGAGCTCGCCGCCATCGCCACCCCGGACGTGGGCATCATCACGTCGATCGGCCTGGCCCACGTCGAGGGCTTTGGCGACCTCGACGGCGTGCGCAACGCGAAGATGGGCATCGGAGCGTCGGGCCTTGAGACGGTCGTGGTGCCCGCCGCGCAGGTCACCGCCTCGGACTGGCCCGCGTCGAACCCCCTGCAGCACGGCATGCTCACGTTTGGCGACCAAGGCGCCGCGACCACCGCGACGATGACCGTCACCCGTGCCGACGCATTCGGTCCGGCGTGCTTGGACGGCGCCGACATCTCGCTCGGGCTCCCGGGGCTGCACAACGCCATGAACTTGGCGGCCGCCGTGCTCGGCGTGCAAGCGCTCACGGGTGCCGTATTGGAGCCCGCTGACATCGCCGCGCGCGTGTCCGACCTGGCGCTGCCGGCCGGTCGCCTGCGCCGCGAGACCATCGCAGGCCGTGTGCTCATCGACGATGCTTACAACGCGAACCCCGCGAGCATGGAGGCATCGCTCCGCCTGCTCGCGGGCATGCCGTCGCCCCGCATCGCCGTACTCGGTGAGATGCGCGAGCTTGGCGACGCTGCGGCCGAACTCCACGCTCAAGTCGGCGCCATCGCGGCCGAATGTGCAGACATTGTTATGAGCGTCGGAGCGTCCGCTTCGGCCATCGCGGAGGGCGCAAATTCGGCCCAACATTTCGATGACATCGCAGACGCGGTGGCCTACTTGGCCGCCTCGACGCCCGCGGGCGCGACGGTCTTGCTCAAAGGGTCGCGTGGCGCCCGTCTTGAGCAGCTGATTTCACCTCTTCGCCAAGCCTGGGAGGGCGACGCCTAGATGCTATTCCACCTGCTATTCGAACTGCGCGACCAGCCCGCGCTCAGCGTGTTTCGCTACCCGAGCTTCCGCATCATCGTCTCGATGATCACGGCGCTGGCGATCACGTACGCGCTGTACCCGTGGTTCATCCGCCAGCTTCAAAAGCGGCAGATCGGCCAAGTGGTCCGCGAAGAACTTACGGGCCATGAGTCCAAGAAGAATACGCCCACCATGGGCGGCATTCTGCTCATCTTCGCCGCGCTGATCTCGACCCTGCTCTGGAGCGACCTCACCAACCCGCTGGTGTGGATCGCGGTCGGCGTCACGTTCGTCTTCTCGGCCGTCGGATTCGTGGACGACGCCATGAAGCTTGGCGCGCGCGGCGCGAAGGGCCTCAGCGAGAAGGGCAAGCTCATCGGCCAGTTTAGCGTCTCGTTCGGCGTCCTGTTCCTGCTGGCGTACGGCGGCTTCTTTGAACTCGATACCCACCTCTACATCCCGTTCGTCAGCGTCGAGAAGTTCGCGCCCGAAGCGCCCCTGTGGCTCTACATCCCGTTCGCCGCCTTCATCATGGTCGGCGCGTCCAACGCCGTAAACCTCACGGACGGCCTCGACGGCCTGGCCATCGGCCCCGTCATCATGGGTGCCGGAACGTTCAGCATCCTGGCCTACGCCTCCGCCGCGACGCTCGGCGTGCAAGTCCTCGTGGACGGCGTGAGCCACACCGCAGTCTTCGACATCGCCGAGTACCTGCGCATCGCACCGGTCGAGGGCGCCCAAGAGCTCGCCATCTTCTGCAGCGCCATCGTCGGCGCCGGCATCGGCTTCCTGTGGTTCAACACGCTCCCGGCCCAAGTGTTTATGGGCGACGTCGGTAGCTTGGGCCTCGGCGGCGCGCTCGGCGTGGTCGCGGTACTCACCAAGAACGAGCTGCTCAGCGGCGTCATCCTCGGCATTTTCGTCGTCGAGGCGCTCTCCGTGATCATCCAGCGCTACTACTTCAAAGCGACGCAAAAACGGGTGTTCCTCATGGCACCCATCCATCATCATTTCGAGCGCAAGAACTGGTCCGAGTCACAGATCGTGGTCCGGTTCTGGATCATCTCGATCATGCTCTGCCTGGTGGCCCTCGCCAGCCTGAAGTTGAGGTAATTATGGCTGAAGGAATGGCGATAATCGAACCCGGTGGCGCGTCCGACGACGTGCGTATCGAGGAGTACGAACGCGGCCCGGTCGACGTGACGCTGTTGTTCGTCACGGCCTGCCTCGTCTGCGTCGGGCTCCTGGCGGTGTACAACGGCTCGGCGCTCAAGGCGTACTTCCTGGGCGGCGGCGACGACCTCATCTACCTGCGCAAGCAGGCGAGCGGCGCCGCGATGGGCGCGGTCGGCCTGATCGTGGCTTCGCGCCTCGACTACCGGTTCTACCAGCGACACGTGTACGTGATCGGCGGCCTCGTCCTCGGTCTGCTGCTGCTCACCGCCATCCCCGGCGTAGGCGTCACCGTCAACGGCGCGACGCGATGGATTCGCTTCGCCGGCGTCACGTTCCAGCCCGCGGAAGCGGTCAAAGTGTTCACGCCCATCTTCCTGGCCTACTCGATCGCCAAGAAGGGACCGGCGGTCTCCAAAGTGTTCGAGTCCTTCGTGTCGCACGCGGTGCTCTTCATGCCGTTCATCGCGCTGCTGATGATGCAGCCCGACCTGGGCTCGTCCATCGTCATCTGCCTGCTGCTCGGCATCATGCTCTACGTGGGCGGCGCGCGCGTCGCGTACATGTTCGGCTTCGGCGGCGTGGCCGTCATCGGTGTCATCTGGGCCATCAGCGCCGAGGCGTACCGACTGGAGCGCATCCGCGCCTGGCTGGACCCGTGGGCGGACCCTGAAGGCGTCGGCTACCACTTGGTGAACTCCTACGTGGCGCTCGGCCGCGGCGGCATGACCGGCACCGGCTTCGGCGAGGGCGGCGGCCGTCTCGGCTACATCCCGGAGCTGTACAACGACTTCGTCGCCGCGTCCGTGGGCGAAGAGTTCGGCTTCATCGGCCTGTGCGTCCTCGCGCTGCTCTACATGGGCTTCGTCTGGCGCGGCACGCTCATCGCGCGGCGCGCGGCCGACACGTTCGGCGCCTACCTCGCGTTCGGCCTGACCATGCTCGTGGGCGCCCAAGCGGCGATCAACCTGTGCGTCGTGACCGGCGTGCTGCCCACCAAGGGACTCACGTTGCCGTTCGTCTCGTTCGGTCGCTCCAGCCTCATTCTGCTCATGTTCGCGGTCGGCGTGCTCATCAACATTGGCCAAGCCAACCCGGACATTCACGCCATGCGTAAGCAAGAGCGTAGCCGCCGTCGCGAACGCGAAGAGGCCCGCCAAAAACAAGAGCGCACCCACGCGCGACGCCGCCGACGCAAGCTCAAGGAGCTCGGAGCCGATGCCTGATTCCCGAACCATCCTCATCACCGGTGGTGGCACCGGCGGACACGTCAATCCAGGCCTCGCGCTCGCCGCTGAGCTGGTCGCGCGGGACGCCTCCGTGCGCATCGTGTGGGTCGGCACCCGCGGCCGCGTCGAAGAGACCGCTGTGCCCAAGGCCGGCCTGCCCATCGAGTTCATCGACGTGGCGTTCCTCAAGGGCCGCCGCGGTCTGGCCTTGCTCGGCGCTGCGGCGCGACTCCCCGGCGCCGGCGTGCAAGCGCTCAAGCTCCTGCGCAAGCACAAGCCCGTCGCCGTGATCGGCGTGGGCGGCTTTGCGTCCGGCCCCATGTGCGCCGCCGCGGCCACGTTCGGAATCCCCACCTTCGTGCTTGAGCAAAACAGCGTCCCTGGCGTGACCAACCGCGCCTTGGCCCGCGTGGCCGACACCGTCTACGCGTCGTTCGAGTCCGCCCGCGGCTCCTTCGGCAACGCGCTCGTCAAAACGTTCGGTAACCCCATCCGCACCGCGCTCGTCAAAGACGCCCACCGCCGTCGCCCCGCGCGTCCGCCCCACGTGCTCGTGCTCGGCGGTAGTCAGGGCGCCAAGGTGCTCAACGAGAACGCGCCCAAGCTCATCGCTGGCCTCCACGCCGCTGGCTGCCGCGTAAACGTCACGCACAGCGCCGGCCCAGACCGCGCCGTCGACGTCGCCGCCGCCTACGAAGCCGCAGGCGTGAAGGCCACGGTGCTGCCGTACATCGACGACATGGCCGCTGCGCTGTCGGCCACCGACTTTGTCGTCACCCGCGCTGGCGCTACCACCGTGTGCGAGCTCACCGCCGTGGGCCTGCCCGCGCTGTTCGTACCGTTCGCTGCGGCCGCCGATGACCACCAAACGCACAACGCATTGACGGTCGTCGAGGCCGGCGGCGGCGTGATGGTCAGCGAGTCCGACTTTGCTGGAGACCGCCCCCTGCGCCTGCTGCTGCCGCTGCTCACGCACCCCGAGGTGCTCGACCGCATGGCATCCGCCGCCAAGCGCTGCGGCCGCCCCGACGCCGGCCCGCGCATCGCCGCCGACATCCTGGAGCAAATCGCATGACCGACTGGACCCAGAAGCGTGTTGCCATCGTTTACGGTGGCCAGAGCAACGAGCGCTCCGTCAGCCTGCGCACCGGTGCGGCGTTTGACACCGCGCTGCGCAGCATCGGCGCCGAGCCCCTGCTCATCGACCTGACGCGCGACCGCGTGAAGGAGCTCATCGCCGCCGAGCCCGACGTGGTGCTCATCGCGATGCACGGTCAAGACGGCGAAGACGGCTCCCTACAAGGCATGCTCGAGCTGCTCGGCATTCCGTACACCGGCTCCGGCGTCGCCGCGTCGGCCCTGGCGATGGACAAGGTCCGCTCCAAGTGCGTGTTCGAGCGCTTCGACGTGCCCACGCCGGCATGGACTCGAGCGTCGCGCGCCGCCGCTGGCGAGCTGCCCATGGCTGCGCCGTTCGTGGTCAAGCCGGCGCTGGAAGGCAGCTCGGTCGGCATCAGCTTGGTGCGCGAGGCCTCGGAGTGGGAAGCCGCATGGATCACCGCCCGCGCTTGCGCTGGCGACATCGTGGTCGAGCAGTTCGTTAAAGGCCGCGAGCTGACCGTGGGCGTGTTCGACGGTGAGCCGATGGGCATCATCGAGATCAAGGCCGCGGACGCGTTCTACGACTTCCAGGCCAAGTACGAGCGCAACGACACTCAGTACTCGACGCCCGCGCTGTCGCCCGAAGTCGAGCGTGCCGTGCTGCGCGCTGCGACCGACGCCTACAACGCGCTCGACTGCCGCGGCGTCGCCCGTACCGACGTGCTCTTGGACGCCGCTGAGCAGCCTTGGGTGCTCGAGGTGAACACGGTGCCCGGCATGACCGAGACGAGTCTGGTGCCCAAGCTCGCGGCCGCTAACGGCGTGCCGTTCCCCGACTTCGTGGTGCGCATGCTCGACGCCGCGACGACCGACGCGGAGGCCCGCCGATGAACGTCCCCCAGCTCAATGAAAACGTCATCCGCTGGGTGCTGCCGCGCATGCTCGCGGTGGTGGTCGCGTTCGCCATCCCCGTGCTGGCGTACTCCGCGATCGGCGGCATCACCGAGTCCCGCGTTTTTGTGGTCGAGGCCATCGACATGGCCGGGAACTCCGCGCTCTCCGAAGCGCAGGTGCTCGAGGCCGCAGGGTTCGCGGGCCCGCGGAACATCCTGACCGTTTCAGAGGTCGAGGTGGAGCAGCGGCTCGAAGCGCACCCGTGGATTCGCCACGCCGAGGTCGCGGTGAACTTCCGCTCCCGCACGGTGTCGATGACGGTCGAAGAGCGCACGCTGGCGGCCGTCGCCGTGGGCGCGCACACGTTGCTGATCGACACGAACGGCGAGGTCATCGAGCCGTGGCAAGCGCACAACGCGCTGACCGTTCCAGTGTTCGTCGGAGTCCCCGCCGATGACACCGCAGCGATGCTAGAAGCCATCTCGCTCTCCGAGCAGATCCAACAGACCGCGACCGCAGCCGAGAACCCCGTGGTGGAGATTCACACCATGGGCGCCGCCGGCTTCCGCGTCCTCCTCGCGAACGGCTTCGAGATCCGCGTCGCCCGCGACCGCATCGCCGAGCGCATCGCGGTCCTGGACGCCGCCCTCGACCACGCCCGGTCGCGGACCGCGTTCCCAACCTACGTATACCTGACCTCGACCGACCCCGCGCGGGCCGTCATCGGTCAACCCTCCGCCACCACCGCCCAAAACCCGACGAGCCCATGAGTGAAAAGACACAAGACGAAGTGATCGCGGTCGCCGAGATCGGAACCTCGACCGTCACGGTGATTATTGGGCGGCGCGCCAAGCACGGCGCGGTGGTGACGGCGATGGGTGTCAACGAGACCCGTGGTCTGAACCGTGGAGAAGTGGTGTCGCAGAGCCAGCTCGCGCAGAGCCTCGCGAACGCGGTGGAAGAGGCCGAGATCATGTCGGGCGAGCACGTCTCGTCGCTGTACATGGCCATCAGCGGTGGTCACTGCCGCGGCCAGCGGACGACCGGTACGGTGCCCGTGGTGGGGCGTGCGGTGACGCAAGAGGACATGGACTCGGCGATCGAGGCGGGCGTGGCGGGGCAGGTCAAAGAGGGCAACACGCTGCTGCACAAGCTCGTGCGCGAGTGGGTGGTGGATGGCCGCGAGGGAATCTCGCGCCCCGAGGGTATGCCGGCGTCGCGCTTGGAAGTGCGCCTGCATCTGGTGACGGTGGCGACCACCTCGCTGACCGCGCTCTCCGAGTGCGCCAAGCTGTGCAACAAGACCCTGGCGGGCGTGTTCCTCGATACCTTGGCGGCAAGTGAAGCGGTGCTCACCGACGTCGACAAGGAGCGCGGCTGCGTGCTCGTCGACATCGGCAGCGGCACCACGGATGTGGCGATCTGGAGCGACGGCGCGCTGGTGCACAACACCGTGATCGCGCGCGGCGGCGATCAGCTGACCGCCGAGGTTGGCATGTCGTTCCGCGTGGGCCGCGATGTGGCCGAGCGCCTGAAGCGCCGCCACGGCTCGGCGCTCGTGAGCGCGGTGGAGAACGACGAGAAGTTCAACGTGCCCGGCGAGCTGGGCGGCTCGTCCAAGCAGCAGTCGCGGAAGCTCCTGGCGGCGGTGTTGGAGCCGTCGGTCGACGAGGTGCTGCGCATGGTGCGCCGCGAGGTCGAGCTCACGGGCTACGAGGACGCGGTAGGCGCGGGGTTCATCCTCACGGGCGGCGTGTCGACGATGCCGGCGTTGCTCGATGTGGCGGAGCGTCGATTGGGCACTCCGGTGCGGCTCGGCATCCCGGGTTCGAACTCGGATTTGTCGGGCATGGTCGATATGCTGCGCCACCCGAAATACTCGGTCGCGGTGGGTCTTTTGACGATGGCGCACCAGTCGCCTTTCGCGAACGGACTGGAATCGATGGGCCCGCTGAGCCGGTTCGGAAAGGTGTGGGCAAAGTTCCGCGGCTACATCGACCGGATGCTCTAGGAGCGTGTTGGCGTCGGTGTAGTCAAAAGAATACCAGCGGCCGGTTTGCCGGGCCGCGATTTCGGTCTCCTCTTCGAAAAGCCTTTTGTTTCTGGACGTTTGCTAGAGAAACTGAAGCACATGACAAAGCACTTCAATAAGCGTTGCCCCCCTAGATCGCGCATGTTACTTTCCGCAAATAATCCGAGGTGAACAAGTTGCGAAACGCCCATTCAGCGTGCCGCCGAACTTCGTGAGCGCCTCTCCGCGTAGCCCACTTCCCGACCGAACCGAGCCAGCCCGATGAGTAACTTTTTCGCACTAGACGATCAGCAGCAGGAAGCCATTCCCGGCGCCCGAATCAAAGTTATTGGAGTGGGCGGCGGTGGCGGTAACGCGATCAACACGATGATCGCAAGCGGATTGCGTGGCGTGGAGTTTGTGGCGGCCAACACGGACCGTCAGGCGTTGGAGCAGAACCTCGCGGGTGTGAAGATTCAGCTCGGCAAGAACCTGACCCGCGGTCTGGGCGCGGGCGCGAATCCGGAGACGGGTCGCGCGGCGGCATCGGAGGATCAGGCGCGCATCGGCGAGGCGATCGAGGGCGCGGACATGGTCTTCGTGACCGCGGGCATGGGCGGCGGAACGGGCACTGGGGCGGCGCCTGTGATCGCCAAGATCGCGCGGGACCTGGGTGCGCTCACGGTCGGCGTTGTGACGCGGCCGTTCGGATTTGAAGGCACCAAGCGCGGCCGGCTCGCCGCTGCGGGTCTTGAGGCGCTGCGCCAGTCGGTCGACACGCTCATCGTGGTCCCGAACGACCGCTTGCTGATGATCAGCGACGCGAACACGACCATGCTGGACGCGTTCCGCCACTGCGACGCGGTCCTCGTCAACGCCGTCCAGGGCATCTCTGACCTCATCATGGTTGGCGGCTACATCAACGTCGACTTCGCGGACGTGAAGTCGGTCATGTGCGACATGGGCATGGCGCTCATGGGCACCGGAACGGCCTCGGGCGAGCGCCGCGCAGAAGAGGCGGCGGAGATGGCCATCTCGAGCCCGCTGCTCGACGACGTGACCATCGACGGCGCGACCGGCGTGTTGATCAACATCACCGGCGGCCTGAACCTGGGCATCCAAGAAATCCACCGCGCGTCGTCGCTCATCCAAGAGTCGGCGCACCCGGACGCGAACATCATCTTCGGTACCGTCATCGACGAGTCGCTGGAGGACGAGGTCCGCGTGACCGTCATCGCCACCGGCTTCGACCGCGCGGCCGACGGCCTGCCGACCGAAGACCAGCGCGACTTCGACGAGTACCAATCGCCGAGCCGCCGCCGCCCGCGCACCATGGGTGTGCCCGCGGACACGCGTAACGAAGTGCCGGCCGGTCGTAACATCCCCGCAACGTCGGGCACCGCGCCCAGCTACGCGCCGAGCTACGCACCCGTGACCGGCCCCGCGCCGAAGGCGAATGCGACGCCCGGCCGCCCCGGCAAGCCGAGCACGCAGCCGCTGGAGTACGGTGGACGCGCGCTCCAGGGCAGCGTCGAGACCACCAGCGGATACGGCGGTGGACGCCAAGCCCGCGTCATGGCCACCGATGAGTTCAGCGCCGTCTCGAACGAGCCGAACGCCGAGCTTAGCGAGTACATGTTCAGCCGCGACGCGCTCGACGAGCCGCCGCTGATCCGTCGCTCGCGAGACTACAATCGCTGAGTCCCTCCAGGACCGCGCGGTCGTCGTCCTGTACGAGCCCCAAGACCCCATCAACGTGGGGTCGGCGCTGCGGGCCTGCATGCTCACCGATGTGGTGGACCTGCGGCTCGTAAACCCCGGGTTCGACGGCTTTGACCGCGTTCTGATCTCCGCCCCCAGCGGAGCCCCCCACCTGGGCCGCGTATCCGTGGTCAGCACGTGGGAAGAGGCCATCGAGGGCGTAGAGCAGTGCGTTGCGTTCACCGCCCGTGGGCGTCACGAACGGCAAGGCCGCGGACGCCTCGACGAGACCGTCACCGAGCTCGCGAGCACCACCGGGCGCTTCGCGTTCGTGTTCGGCCGAGAAGACTGCGGGCTCCCAAACGCCATCGTTGACCGCTGTGACCGCTACGTGTGCCTGGAATCATCCGGCGTGTACTCCTCGTTCAACCTGGCGCAGGCCGTGATGATCGCGCTGCACCGCGCGATGGTTGTGATGGGCGAGCCGGTCGCGATGAAGGAGCCGTCGAAGGTGTTCGAGCGGGCCTCACATGACGCGCTCGACCGCATGATGCAGACCGCAGAGGACGCGCTCGAGGGCATGCGTTTTTTCAAGGGCGACCAGCGGGAGAACGTGCTGCGGACGATTCGTCGGGTGCTGCTGCGCGCGGAGGTCGACACGCAAGAGTTGGCCACGTTCTGGGCGTTCTTCGCGAAGGCCGGGCGGCTGGCGGGCTTGGTGCACGAGGCGCCTCGCGACGTTGACGAGGGATCCTAAGGCGGATAGCCTGAGGGCCCCTTTGACCCAACGGCGATGTCGTCCTTTTCGCGCTTCCGTGGCACCCATCGACTCGCGTCGTCAGAAGCGGCCCGAATCGTCTTACAGATTCTCCGGGAGACGCCGGAAACCCGTCAACACGACCGTCAAAAGCTGGCGGACTACGTCCGTGAGGTAGAGGACTCGGGTGTTGGCGACCCCACCGAGTTGGACCCGGCGGGTGGTGGCTATCGACAGGTTCTGGCGGTGCTCACCGGCGTGCTGCTCAAGCTCGCGGGCGCGAACACCGAGGCCATTCGGCAGGCGGTCGCCGGACGGACCGGCAAGGACCTAGAGCGCCTGATCTCGGCGATCCTGGCGCGCATGGGCCAGATGGAGGAGCAGGGCGAGCCGGTGCGGAAGTTGGAGACCTCCATGGGGGCCGATCTGGCCACCGTGTCGGACGCCGGTACCGAGGACGACGACGAACAATTTGGTGTGATGCTGCCGCCGGAGGACGAGGACGACCTCGGCGAGAGCAACCCGGCGCTGTCGTACCTGGTCGACCTGGCCGATGGTCCGATCCGACGCGTGGTGCGCAACGTGGACCGTGGTTGGGACAGCGCGAACAGCCGGTTGCCGTTCGGGTCCGAGTCCGCTTCGTACTCCCGTCAGGCGGCCTTTGTGGAGCCCGCGAGCGTAGGAGCGCAGGCGACGCCGGTGTCGGTGTCGGCCTCGGGCGGTCGCGCGGTTTCGATCACTCCGGCGGCGAGCGTTGTCGCGGCCATCGAGCAGGCGGTCGAGGCGCAGGAGTTCTCACGCAGCAGCTCGGTGAAGCGGCTGAGTGAACAGACGGCCGCCGCAGAGTTCTCACGCAGCGGCTCGGTGCAGCGGCTGAGTGAACAGACGGCGGCCGCTGGTTTCTCCCGGAGCGGTTCCGTGCGGCGTCTGAGCGAACAGACGGCCTCGGCATCCGGCACGCACCGCTCAGAGATGCGTACCCCTGCGATGGGTGGCGTCCCGATGGCCGGCGTGATGCGCAAGGGGTCGGGCGCGCACCCGGCCACGAGCGTGGGCACCAGCGCGCCCGCTCCGAAGGGCGGCGTGCCGCTCCCGGAGTCCGGGCGCTCGGAGGTGGTCAAGTCGACGCGCGTCACGGCCATCACACCGCTATCGGTGATCGTCGCGTCCGGCGGCGAGGACGAGGAGGCCGCCGCGACCATCGAGTACGCGGGCGACTCGATGTACTCGGTTCCGGGGTCGGTTCGGCTGGCCATCGTGGGCGGCGTCACGTTGCATTCGCACAAGTCGGCGCTGGCCCGATTCCGCGGGGCCACCGAGCGCGAGCGGCTGATCAGCGCGTTCACGGCGGCGCTCGATCGGCACTTCGAAGGAGACTCCAATGAGTAGCGAAGTGAAGGAGGCTCCGGCGAACAGCGAGGTCGTCCCGCTTAAGATTTTCATCCGTCCGGAGCGCCGTTTTGTCGCCGATGGGCGTCCGACCGAGCTCGTCGTGCTCGTGCGACTGGTCCCCGGCATCGCCAAGCGTGAGCTACCGCAGCCGGTGAACCTGGCGGTGGTGCTCGACCATTCGGTCGCGTCCGACCCCGAGCTGAACGCTTCGGCCAAGCGCGGGCTGTCGCGGCTGATCGACGCCATGGGCCCGGACGATCGGCTGTCGGTCTCGGTGGGTGGAGAGACGGTCGACACCGTCATCTCGAACCGCCGCGTGACCGACCGGTCGGCGATGCGGCGCGCGGTGGACACCATTCAGTCGCGCGGCACAGGCGACCTATATCCCGCTTGGTTCAGCGCCGCATGGGAGGCCGCCCGTCGGCACCGCCGCGGCACGCTGAGCCGCGTGGTCGTGCTGAGCGCTGACTCGGTGCCGCTGGAGCAAGACAACCTCAAGGCCGCCGCCCGCGGTTTGTTTCGCCGTGGCGTCTCCACCTCGGCGATCGGCATCGGGACGGGCTTCACGGAGGACGTGCTCGTACCGCTGACCAACGAGTCAGGCGGCAGCTGCACATACGTGCTCGACGCCGAGCATATTGGCGACCGCCTGGTCGGCGAGCTGCAGTCCTGTCGCACGCTCTTCAGTGAGTGGGCGACGCTGCGCTTCGACCTGGAGAACGCCGAGGTCGTCGACGTCCTCAACGACTTCGACTGGGCGGGCGACAACAAGGTCGACCTGCCGCCGCTCTATGGCGAGACGCCGCTCAACGTGGTCATCCGCCTGCGCATTCGCCCCGGTATGGTCGGCTCCGAGATCATGCCGCTGACCGTCCGGGTGAAGAACCTGGACCTGGAGCGCAAGCAGGCGGTGGTGCACCGCAAGCGCATGAAGCTGCACGTGGTGTCGTCGAACCTCGCTGACGGCATGGCGCCCGATATCGGTGTGCAGGCCCAGGCCGCACGGCTGGACTTCGCGCGCATGCACCGCAAGTGCATCGCTAAGATCGACGCCGGCGACCTTGAGGGCGCGCGGCAGCTGCTCGACTTCTCGGTCGCGCGGTTCCAGGCGCTGTCCAGGCAGTCGGGCGGTACGCTGCTGGCCGAGGACCTGAACGAGATGATGCACATGCGCCAGCTGCTCTCGATGCGCGACGAGTCGACGCGAAACCGGAAGTTCTTCCAGTTTAGTGCCATCTACGCGCAGCGCAGCGGGTTCTTGCGGCCGACGCCACCGTACTAGCGGCCTGCGCTAGTGGGGCGGGCTCGCGGACCGGGCGCGCGGCTGGCTACTCGACGGGCGGGATGCCGCAGAAGCGGACCGTCTCGTTCGCGTTGCGGCACACGTAGCCGTCACGCGTCCGGCAGTCGGCGTCGACCTCGCAGGAGCGCATGCAGGCGGTGAGGATGACCTCGTCGCTGTCGCCTTCGAACGCGACGCATACGGCGTGCTCACCGCATTCGTTGGGCTCGCATTCGTAGCTCAGGCAGTAGCCGCCCGGTGACGTGGTGTCGCACACGTGCGTGCGATCGCACTCCGAGTCCGTGATGCAGCCGTCTCCCACCTGGGGGTTACAGGCCCCGAGGAAGAGAGCGACGAAAAGGGCGGTGCTGAGAGTGAGTGCGCGCATGCGACGGGTCAGTAGCGTTGGGAGCGTAGGCAATCAAGGTTGCCGACGCTCCCGTACGCGAATTTCGTGCCTGTCAGCGCGCCACCGGGGCGGTGCGCCGACGTCGCAGCCACAGCAGCGCGACGAACGCCATCCACGCGGGTGTCGCGCCGCGACCGTTCGCTGAGGCGCACGCGGCGGCGTCGGGCGATGCGGCGGGCGCCTCTTCTGCCGCCGGCGTCGCAGCGGGCGTCTCTGCGGTCCAGCGGCCCGAGTACTGGCATGCGCCATCGGAGCAGAACTCGCCGTCGGCGCAGTGCTCGTCCAGGTCGCACTCGTCACCGCATCCGTAGCCCGAGCACGCGGCCTCTTCGGACTGGGTTGCGATGCACAGGTACTCGGTGGTGCGCGGCACGTAGACGCAGTCCTCGGTGGCGCCACAGGCCTCGGGGCTCTCGTCCGTGTCGCCGTCGCCGTCGTTGTCGAAGCCGTCGCAGATCTCGGCGCCGCAAGCGGTCATCGAGACGCCGCTCATGGTGTCTTCTGCGGTCCCGCGCTCGATGGGCATCGTCGCGATCACTTGGGCTCCGACCAGACGGTTGGCGCTCTGGAAGCAGTAGTCGATCTCTTCGAACTGCCCGCTCGTCGTACCGGCGCCGGGTGCGAGGTCGCGCGGCAGCACGATCGGACCGGAGAGCTCCCGACGTCCGCTGCCGGCGTCGTACCACAGCGACACCTCCGTTCCCGCGGGGACCACGCGGCTGCCGCTGTTGGTCACGCGAATGGAGAGGCGCGTGCAGCGCGTGGGCGAGCCGTCGGACTGGTCGCAGGTGGAGTAGTCCGTGCCCGGGTCCCCGCTGACGATGCCGAGGATCTCGACGGTGGCCTCGATGCAGTGGTTGTCCATGGCGCCGTTGCAGTCGGCGTCGTCTGCGGGGGTATCGCCACACATCGGACCGGTGGGGGTGACGTCGCCGGCACAGCTGCCCCAGGTTCCGGTGCTACACACGCTCGCGCCGGCGGCGCACATGCCCACGCCTTCGGTGCCCGCGGGTCCCGAGTAGCAGGAGCGGCTGATGCCATCGACGGTGCCATCGCAGTCGTTGTCCACGTTGTCGCACACCTCTACGGCCGGTCGGACTTCGCCGCCGCAGCTGGCCCAGGTGCCGGACGCTTGGCAGGTCTGCGTGCCGCTGCGGCAGATGCCCACGCCGCTCGTGCCGGCCGGTCCGCCGTAGCAGGACTGGGTGATGTACGCTCCGCCACTGTTGCGGTCCCGCGTGCCGTCGCAGTCGTTGTCGAGGCCGTCGCAGGTCTCCGCGCTGGGCGTGACCTGGCCCTGGCAGCTGCCGTACGCGCCATCCTCACACACGCGGACGCCGCCTTGGCAGACGCCGACGCCGAGCGTCCCCGAGGGGCCGGTGTAGCAGGATTGCGAGAGCGCGAGGCCGTCGCTGCCCTCGTCGGTGTCGCCGTCGCAGTCGTTGTCGAGGCCGTCGCAGATCTCTGCGCTCGGCGCGCCCGGCGTGGCGCTGCAGGTGACGCCGAACCCGTTGTCGGCACACATGAACGCGCCCGTACGGCCGCACTCGCCGATGCCGACGGAGCAGGAAGCGCCGAGGTCGACCACGGCGTCATCCGCGCCGCCTTGGCAGTCGTTGTCGCGCCCGTCGCAGAGCTCGTAGTTGATGTCGTCGTCGGAGAACCCGGACGCCAGCGCGGAGGCCTCGGCGCCGTCGAGCGCCACGTTGAACCACGCGATGTCGTCGAACGCGCCCGCGAACGCGTCGCTGTTGTGGAAGCCGCCGTTGAGTGTGTCCTGGTCCTGGCCGATCCACACGTGGCTGGTCCAGGCGGTGTTCCGCATGGCGAACGCGCAGTCGTCGATCACGGTGTCGGACGGGCCCGCGCTGGTGCACGGCGACCAGGTCACCGCCGGGGCGCTGCTGCCGTCGCGGTACACGCGGAGGGTGACGCCGTCGAAGGTCGCTGCGACGTGGGTCCAGGCGTCGGCGGCGAAGGTCATGCCCGAGGCGAGCGTGTCGCAGTTGAGCGTGATGTCGCCGTTGCGACGAATCAGGAATCCGTCCTGCGAGCAGTCATCGGACGCTGCGCTCGCGACGCTCACGAGCGCTTGGGCGCCCGCCGGACCGGTCGGGTAGAACCAGCCGGCGAAGGTGAACTGCGGCGTGGTCGCTGCGCCCGGGATCCGGACCGCTGCGTCCACGGTGCCGGGCACTTGAATCGCGTCGCGGCCGGCCACGGAGGCCCGCACAGCGTCGGAGTCGCGCACGGCGTGGTGGCCGTTACCGCTGATGTCGAAGTTGCCGTTCATGCTGTCGTCGCCGAACGGGAGCAGGGCGTTGGCGCGGTCGCTGCACAGGGTCGTCATGCCGTTGGGCGTGCACATGCTCACGCCGTCCATGCACGCGTCGGCGTCGCCGCCATCGCACGCGATGCCGACCGTGAAGCCTTCGTCGGTGCTGCCGTCGCAGTTGTTGTCCGCGCCGTCGCAAAGCTCAGCGTTCAGGTCGCCGGCTACGTTGGCGCGCATCAGGTCGCCCACGGCGCTCGGCGTGAGGGCGTGTCCGTACCAAACGAGGTCGTCCATTTGGCCGCCGAAGGACTGCGAGGCGCTGAGGCCGCCGTCCACCGCGTCGAGCTCTTGGCCGAACCACACATCGCCGGTCCACGCGCTGACCTGCTGGTCGCTCGGGATGGTGATGCTGCGTCGCGCGACGCCGTCGATGTACACCGTGAGCACGCGACGATCGAAGGTGATCGCGACGTGGCTCCAGGTGCCGGCGGGCAGGGCGAGGCCGGGGTCGTCGAATTGGCGCTGGGCGAACCACAGCTGGCCGTTGATGCCGAAGCTCAAGGCGTTGGCGCCGGTGTTTCCGGTCCGCGCGATGATGAAGCGGTCGCCGGTCGCGGAGGGGCGGAACCAGCCGCCGACGGTGAACTGACGGTGTTGCGCCGCCGCCGCCGGAATGCGGACCGCAGAGGCGTTCGCTGCGGACGTGAAGCCGGGGTTCATGGTCGCAGCGCCGGCGCCGTAGCGGGCCACGGTGCCGTGCGTGGCCGAGCCTTGCAGCGCGCCGTTGTTGCCGCTTCCGGTGCCGTCGAACGCGGTGGTGCCGGGGCCGGCCTCGAAGCGGTAGAACGCGGTCGCGCCGGCCGAGCAGGCGGCCGTGGTCAGGTCGTCGGAGCAGATGATCACGCCGTCGGTGCAGCTGTCGGCGTCGGCGCCATCGCAGGCGTTGCCCACGTTGAAGCCCGCGTCGATCGGGGTACCCGCGTCGCAGTCGTTGTCGCGGTAGTCACAGACCTCGGTCGCGCCGGGGTAGATGCGGTTGTCGTTGTCGTCGCAGTCGCAGATGCTCGAGCCGTCGCCGTCAGCGTCCACGCCTTCGGTGTCGTCGTCGTCGATCAGCGTGTCGCAGTCGTTGTCGATGCCGTCGCAGATCTCGCTGGCGTCGGGGTTGATGCTCGGCGCGTTGTCGTTGCAGTCCACCAGGCCGTCGCCGCCCGTGTAGTACACGCGCAGGTAAGGGCGCAGCGCGGGGTTCGACGCGTCCTTCGAGAAGAAGCGCACTTCGTATCCCTCGTCCGCCTGGTTGACAGCGTGGAACAGTAGGCCGTTGTTCGGCTCGCCGTTGGCCCATCCGAGCACCGCTTCGGTGGCGTCCCAGCCGACCCAGCCGACCGGGAAGCTGGCCGCCGAGGCGTTCAGTCGCTCTTGGTCCTGGCGCTGGCTGTCGGCATCGATGTCGTCGGTGCCGAGCAGCGGGGTGCCCCACGAGCCGCCGTCGCCGGTGAGGGTCGAGGTGACGCCGGTCTCGGTCCAGTTCTCGCGTACGGCGTGCGCGGCGATCAGGCGGTCGACCGGAGTCGTCGCGCCCGGCGTTCCGTCCCAGCGGGTGTAGGCGTAGAGCATGGCCTCGGCGCGCACGATGGTGGCGCCCGGCGGGACGCTGGCGAGGTCGAAGGCGACCATGGCTCGCGTGGGGTCGCTTGAGCTGGAGTTGCCCACCCGCAGCGAGATGTCGGTGCCTTGGTTCACGCTCGGGGACTGCACGGTCGCGTCGCCGATGACGCCCACGTCGACGGTGTGCAGCACGAGCGCGCCGCCCGCGATGTCGGAGCCGCAGGTGTCGAAGCTGTCGCCGTCCACGTCGTCCAGGTTGCGGGACGCGTCGTTGTCGTCGCAGTCGCCGTCACAGGTGGTCGCGCCGTCGCCGTCCGCGTCCGTGCCCTCGTCGGTGATGCCGTCCACGCAGTTGTTGTCGAGGCCGTCGCACAGCTCGGGCGCGCCGGGGTGCGTGGACGGGTCGAAGTCGCTGCAGTCGGTATTGTCGGCCACGTAGCCGTCGGGCGCGAAGCAGGCGAACACCACGTCGTTGTTGTTGCCGAACCCGTCCATGTCCTCGTCGGCGTACCAGGGCGAGCCGGCGAGGCCTTCGTCGATGTCGCCGTCGCAGTCGTTGTCCAGGCCGTCGCAGATCTCGGGCGCGCCGGGGTAGACGGTCGGGTTGTTGTCGTCGCAGTCGATGGGCGCGTCGTAGCGCGACTCGTTGGGGCCGTCGCACATCACGTCGTCCAGGCTCAGCGACACGGAGGTGCCGCGGGCGTCGTCCGTGTCGTTGTCGATGTAGCAGATCTCGATGCCGTCGCAGGTCTGGTCGACCTCGTCGCCGACGATCTCCGCCGCGCCCGGGTTGACCGAGAAGGCGGTGTCGTCGCAGTCGCTGTCGTCGGTGAGCCACGAGCCGTCGATCACGCGCGGGTCGTCGGCGCACAGCGCGAGCGCGGTGTCCGGGTCGCCGTATCCGTCGACGTCGCCGTCGAAGTGGTAGTCCTCGGTCGCGTCGACCTCGATGTTGCCGTCGCAGTCGTTGTCCGCGCCGTCGCACACCTCGGCGTTGGCGCCGTCTTCGGGCGAGAACGCGCCCGTGGTGTACAGCGCGCTCACGTCGCCAGCGCTCATGCCGTGGTTGTAGACCGTCACATGGTCGACCTGGCCGGAGAAGCGCCCGACGATGGCGGAGTGGCCTACTGTGAACGAGTTCTGCGCGCCAAAGTTGCTGAAGCTGCTGGCGGCGTCGGTGGACGCACACAGCTCGGCGCCGTCCAGGTACAGGCGGCAGGCGTCGCCGGATGCGCACGCGATCACGCCGTGGTGCCAGTTGCCGTCGTCCACGCGGGGACCGGCGTTTTCGCACTGCGACGTGGCGCCGCCCCACACGTAGTAGGACAGGTGGCCGTCGCGCACGTACAGGTCGCGGTCGTGACCGCCGCTGCCGAAGTCGTCGCCGGCGACCACGGTGAACACGCCGCCGTCGGCTGCGTTGGTGCGGAACCAAGCGCCGAGCGTGAAGGCGTCTTCGGCCACGTCGATGTCCACGTTCACGTGTCCCGCGTTGCCGGCGAGCTCGATGGCGCCGGCGCCGTAGCGGCCGCTGGTGGACCACGCCGCGCCGCCGAACAGGCCGCCCGCGCTGCCGTTGCCGGAGGAGTCGTACGCGGTGCCGCCGTACAGGGCGTCGAAGTTCCAGATGATGGCCGCGCCGCGGTCTTCACAGGTGGTTCCTGTCCCGTCGGCGGTGCACACTTGCTCGCCGTCCAGGCACAGGTCAGCGTCGGCGCCGTCGCAGGCTGCGCCCACGTTGAAGTCCTCGTCGACCTCGGCGTCGCAGTCGTCGTCCAAGCCGTTGCAGGTCTCGGCGCTGGGCGACGTGGTGGCCGCGCAGCTGAGCGCCGCGCCGCGGACGGAGAGGGCGTCGAACGCGACGGTCGCGCCTTGCGCCAGCAGTCCGATCTCGCCCACGTTCGCGCTGCCCACGCCTTGCGGGCCCGAGGCCACCGGCGGGGTGCCAGCGGTCAGGTTCTGGGTCCAAACGTACACCGAACCCTCGTGCGGGCGGACGGTCAACAGCACGCTATCGCCGACGCTGGCTGCGGTCGCCGGGACGGTCGCGGTGAGCGTCGCCGCCCCGCCGACCATGCGTCCGACGCGTACCGCGCCCACGGTGAGGTCGAGCACGGCGTAGAAGTAGTTGCTGCCATCTTGGACGCCCCACACGAAGCCGCCGCTGCCGGCGCCGTTGATGGCGAGGGTGACGCGGGCCAGGAAGGCGTCGCTCGTTTGCGGCGCGGTCACGCTCTGCAGGCCGTTGGTCGGGCTGACCCACTCGCCGCCGGTGGGCGACGACCAGGGTGAGCCGCTGCGCGTCGACCATCCGGCCACGTCGCCGGCGCTGTCGAACGTGTAGCTGCTCGTGGCGGGCGCGCCGCACTCGAGTGCGCCGGTGTTGCACACGCCGTACAGGCCGGTGCTGCAGCTTCCGCCGAGCGCGCCGTCGGCGGTGCCGTCGCCGGTGGCGGGGTTGCAGTCGTTGTCGATGCCGTCGCAGATATCGACCGCGCCGGGGTTGCTGGTGGGGTCTGCGTCGTCGCAGTCGCCGCCGGTCAGCGTGTAGCCGGGGCCGGGGCTTCCGCAGGCCTGCACGGGCGCCGAGGGGTCACCGTATCCGTCGCCGTCGGCGTCGGCGAACCACGTCGGAGCGCCTTCGTCGATTTCACCATCGCAGTCGTTGTCCGCGCCGTCGCACGAGGTCTCGTCGGCCTCGTAGCCCGCGGGCGGCTGGCACCAGAGCATGACGCCGGGAACCGCTTGGCCGCACACGCCGTCGCAGGTGCCGCCGCCGTGGTAGCCGGTCGAAGGCGAGTCGGGATCGAAGCAGCACGCGATGGTCACGTCGAAGCTTGAGCCCGCGCCTGCGTAGTCGTCGCCGTTCACGTAGCGCACGGTGTAGCGGTAGGTCTCGCCAGCCTGCAGGCCGCCGTCGACGACCAGGCCTTCGTTGCGTCCGGCGAACAGTCCGTCGCCGGCGACCACGCCGCCTTGGTCGTACTGCGTGCCGTAGCCGCGGCCGTTGAACGTGCCGTCGGCGACCGGGCTGTTGCACACGCCGTTGACCGCGGCGTCGCCCTGCGTTCCGGCCGACACCACGCTGCACTCGGTCTGCACGCCGCCCACCACGCGGCAGCGCGTGAGCTCAGCGCCGGAGCATCCGACGCGGCCGTTGTTGGGCTGCTCGGCGATCACGATGCGCGCCTCGTAGTTGCCGCCCGACGGGGTCAGGTCGGAGACGATCGCGTCGGTGGAGGACCAGCTGTAGTCGGTGCCGGCGTCGAACGTCGTCGCGCGCGGGAGGGTGTATGCGGTCACGTCGGCGGACTCGGGGCCAGCGGCCCCAGCCTCGGCGCGAACGCGGCGCGTGTGGGGCACGTTGCCGCCCGTGTTGCCGGTGAACGTCTCGTTCCAGGTGTACGCGCTGCCGGTCGCAGTCGATGTGGTCGAGGCGACGGTCTGACGGCCTGCGCCGCTGGAGTCGGACACCACAAACTGGGTCTCGCCGATGGTGGAGTCGTTCCACTCCCAGGTGATGAACTGCACGCCGCGGTCGGACGCGTTCAGGTTGATCGGCGCGACGAGCGCGGGCTGCAGGTTGACCTGGAAGGCCGTGCGGACCCACGCCGTGGGGATGTTGTCCATGTTGCGGTAGCGAATCTCGATGTGGGCGCAGGACTCGTTCGCGGTCATGGTCGCCGACGTGGTCGAGGTGTTCACCTGCGAGCCTGCGATGACGTTGCCGCTGGTGCAGGACACCAAGCGCGACTCGAACTGCGTGCTGTTCGCCGCGTTGGAGCAGCCGCTCGCCGTCGTCAGGTTCGGCAGCGCGTAGGTGTAGTCGATGGTGACCGTCGTTTGCGTCACACCGGACACCACGAAGTCGCCATCCGGGGCGGCCTGCGCGGTCGGGACGATGGGGTTACGCGAGAGCGTCGCGACCTGCTCCACCGGCGAAACGGGGCCTTCGCTGATCTCGTTCTCTCCGCGGACCACGCGCTGCACGCACTCGTTGGGCGTACGGTCGAGCTCCTCGAAGTAGTAGCGAACCACGCCGCCGTCGGTGCGATAGCGATACAGGTTGGTGGCGACCGTCGCGCCGCCGGGCGTGAGCAGCGAGTACCAGCGCGAGTTGAGCGCGTGGTCCCACTCCCAACGCACCGCGTTCACCGACCGCGAGACCCACGTCAGGTTGGCCGGTTCGGTGGTCACGGGCTCGGCGTACGCCAAGATGAAGACGGGGTAGCTGGAGTTCTGCGACGATGAGGTCACGCCGTAGTACGCGTCGTTGCTGTTGTAGCGGGTCGCCGGCGTGCCGCGAGACGTGTTTTTCCACATCTCGTTGATGTACGGCTGGTTGTTGTTCGCCGTGAACACGTGCACCGGGTGGTCGCCGAACGACGTGTCGATGTTCCAACGCGCGGCCTGCAGTCCCGCGAAGCCCTGCGGGTTCTCGGCCAGCGTGACGCGGATACGATAGCGGCCTACGTCGAAGGGCGCGTAGCCGCGGAAGGACACGCCGTAGGCGCCGGGCTCGTACAGCTCGCAGCTCCAGGTCGGGTTGCCCGAGCAGGTGTCGATGGTGGGGCACGTGCCGTCCACGGAGTCGTAGACCAGGTCGCCGACGCGAAGCTCGAGCACGCCGTCCAGCGTGCAGGGGCTGCCATCGACGGTCTCGACCTGCACCACGAAGGTGGGGTTGTACGAGGCGCGGATGCCGAAGTGGTCGACGTCGTTGGGCTCGATCTCGCCTTCGAACGTGACGGTCACGGGGGCGCGGGTTCCGCAGTCGGTGCAGTCGGTGCCGTAGCCGCACTGCGAGCCTACGTTTCCGGGCCCGCCGTCCTCGCAGTAGCCGTTGCTGGAGCGCGAGCAGCTGTTGCTGCACGACGACGGGGTGCCGCGGTAGTTGTCGATGATCGCCGCGTCGGCTGTGGCGAACGTGTCATTGCCTTCGGTCTCGAGGATGACGCCGGTGCTGCAGGCTGCGCCGGTGCAGCGGGTGTCCCAGGTGGCGACGGGCGGGGCGGCGCGGAGCAGGTCTTGGCTGTGCCATTGGTTGGAGTCGTAGGCGCTGAACAGGTTGCTGCCGTCGGTGGTCGACGTGGCTGCGGTCGCGCGGCTCCAGTTGCCGCTGCGCAGGAAGTTGACCCAGCGGATCTGGATCATCGAGGAGGCGGAGTTGGACCAGTTGCCGCTGTTGGTGATGTGTCCGCGAACGTTGATGATTCGGTTGCTGCGGAGCGCCCAGGCGTCGTTCGGGAGACCGGTGAGCGGCCACACGAAGAAGCCGCGCCGACCGTCGTGGTCGCCCCACTGCGCGTCGCCCCGCGAGGGCGCCGAGCCGGTGTAGGGCGTGCCGTAAACGGTGCCAAAGTCGCTCAGGCTTCCGGCGCCGTTGAAGTTGAACGTGTAGTCGGGGTCGACCACGACCGGGAACGCGCGCGCGGGGTCGAGCAGCCAGCTGGCGGCGACCTCGACGGCGACTGTCAGGCCTTCGGGCGTGCGCGTGATGTGCGTGACGATCGCGTCCCCGCAGCGCTGCTCCGCGGCACCCGATTCGGCGTCGGCGGCGTCCCAGATTTGGGCCTTGCCGAGCGTCATCACGACCGCGCCGTCGGCATCGAGCACCTCGATGGGGGAGCACGTGGTCGCGGTGGTCACCGCCTCGCCGTCCACGCGCACGGTCCAGTCGGCGTCCATGGCGGAGTGGTGCGTGAAGCGGACCTTCGTGGTGTCGGTCGGGATGTCCTGGGCCCAATCTTCGCCGAGCGTGACGGACCAGTTGAAGCCGCTGTGGAGGCCGTCCAACCGCACGCCAACGTCGGCTGCGTTGTCCCAGTATTGGGCGAACGCGTCGCGGGCCTGGGGCCGGGTGGAGGGCAGGGGCAGGGCGACCGTGCGTCCGCCGAGCGCTTCGGCGTGCAGCCCTTCGAGGACGTGGAGGGTGCGCTCACCGGCCGCGGAGGGCGTGCGCAGGGCGATGCCGTCGGTCAGGTTGCGGGGCACCGTCGCGATCGCGCCGGCCTGGGAGGCCATCTCGACGCTGCCGCCGGTCGCGGTGAAGCGGTACACGTTGTTGCGCAGCACGCCGTTCGCGTCGGGCGCGAAGGCCGGCGCGGGGAACGATACGAACAGGCGCGTACCGTCGGCGGTCTCGAGCGTACGCGAGACCTCGGTGCGGAGGTCGAGGCGCTCGAACGAGCCGACGGGGTCGATCGCGGCGCGGCGGCCCAGGTCGGGGTGGTCCGCGAACGCGTCGCCGAGCGTGGCGCGTTGGCGGGCGGCGGCGGTGTCCTCAAGGCGCTCGACGAGCGGCCAATCGAACGGCGCGGGCTGCGTGCGGATGGCGCCGTCGTCGGTGTAGCGGGGGAGGGCGGCCGGCGGAGAGGCGTTGGGGCCGGCCATGCGGTCGGGCACGGCGAGGCGCACGGCCGGCGTCGGAACGGCGACCGTCGCAGAGCCTTGTCCGCCGAGGTTCGGCACGGATACGCCCGGAACCGTGAGGCCGGGTACCGATACGCCCGGCGCCGCGACGCTGGGCGCGCCGTTCACGCTCGGGTTCAGCGTCGGGGTCAGCGCGCCCGTTCCGAGAACGTCCGGCCCCAGTCGGCCGCCATCAGAGGCCACCAGCCCGCGCTCGGCCGCTTGCGACGCCGTCGCCGTGTCTGCCGCCGGGGTGTCCAGCTCGGTCCCGCAGCCTGCGAGGCCGACCAAAGCCAGCGCGGCGAGCATGCGTCGCGTCCGAAGGGCGAAAGAGCAGTGGGGAGTTCCGTTTTTCATGGCAGATCCGGTGACCCTAGGGGTCGATGTTTGCAGCATTCACGCTGCAGATGCGATCAGTCGCAGGCGTCCGAGCACTCGACGAGCTCCCGCGAGGTGCAGACCAATCGTCCGCAGATGCCGCAGTCGCCGCCGGGCTCTTGAGAGAGCTCCGAGCAGCCGCCACAGCTGTTGAAATCGTATGGGCAGACCGGGAATTGGCCTTGGCACTCCACGACGGCGTCGGTGCCGCAGATGGAGCAGGCGTCACCCGCTTCCAGGTCCGAAGGCATGCAGCCTCCGCAGCTGTTCGGCGTCCCGGCTTCGCACAGGGTGTCGCCCGTGGTGCCGTCGCATTGCCAGGTGGCGCAGCTCGGTCCGCAGCTGCCGCCGGGCAGGCGCGTGCCCAAGTCTTCGCAGCCGCCGCAGGCGTTCTCCGGCGTGCCGCCGCACTCCACGTAGGCCGGTGAGGTGGGGCTCGCCGCCACGCACTCCCACACATTGCCCGCGCACGTGCCGCACGACGCGCCGACCGGCGTAGCGGTGAGGTCGCCGCAGAATCCGCAGGCGTTCAGGCCGGTGTCTTCGCACACGACGCCGTCATCGCCGCACACCCACGTGCCGCACTCGCCGCACGCCGTTCCGGGCGAGCCTTCGAGCGGGCCGCAGCCGCCACAGGCGTTGGTCTGGTCGCGGCACTCGACCGCTTCGGTGCCGGCGCATGCGAGCACGCCGCAGCCGCCGCAGTCGTCGCCGGGCGCGCCGTCCAGGGGCTCGCAGCCGCCGCAGGCGTTGATGCCCGCGTCGTCGCAGAAGGTGGAGTCGGTGCTGGTGCAGCGGGTGGTTCCGCACGCGCCGCAGCTGACGCCGGGCGTGGGCGCCAGGGGCTCGCAGCCGCCGCACAGGTTGGTGCTCTCGCCCACGCACATCACGTCGCCGGTGGCGCCGTCGCAGGCCCATGCGCCGCCGCATCCGCACGCCGCGCCGAGTGTCTCGGTGAGGGGGCCGCAGCCGCCGCAGGCGTTAGCGCCCGCGTCGTCGCAGGCCATCGAACCATCGGCGCCGCACGTCCATGCGCCGCATTCGCCACACTCCGCGCCGGGCGCGCCGGGCAGGGTGCCGCAGCCGCCGCAGGCGTTCTCGCCACCGGTCGAGCCGAAGCACACCAGCTCTTGCGACAAGCATGTCCACTCGCCGCCGCAGCCGCAGTCGTCGCCCGGGGCGGAGTCGAGCACGCTGCAGCCGCCGCAGGCGTTCATCGCCGCGCCCTCGCAGACCGTGCCGGTTGTGCCGTTGCAGGTCCATTCGCCGCACGCGCCGCAGGCCGTTCCGGGCACGCCGCCCGACGACAGCGGGCCACAGCCGCCGCATTCGTTGACCACGTCGGCGCCTTCGCACACGAGCGACAAGCCGTCGGCCGAGCAGCGCAAAGCGCCGCCGCCGCACGCGTTGGTGCAGGCCTCGCCGGGCGTGCCCGACAGCGCCGGTCCGCACGTACCGCACGCGTTGCGCGGGGGCTCCGAGCAGGCCACGGCGTTTCCGTCTCCCGTGCACTCCCAGGTGCCGGCGCCGCAGTCCGACGCGCAGGCCGAGCCGGGCTCCGCCTCGAGCGCGAAGCATCCGCCGCACGCGTTCACTTCCGGTGCCTCGCAGACAACGGCCTCACCGTCGCCGCGGCACTCCCAGAACAGCGGGCCACACGCAGACGAGCCGCAGGTCGTGCCCACGTCGGCGGCGAGCGCGCTGCATCCGCCGCACGCGTTGAGCGCGGGCGCATCACACGACAGCCCGTTCAAGTCTTCGTCGCAGGTCCAGGTGCCCGCGCCGCATGCGTTGGAGCAGTCATCGCCAGGCGCGTTCGGCGACGTGAAGCGCTCGCACCCTCCGCACACGTTCTGCGTCGCAGCGGTGCAGATGAGCGAGTCGGCGCCGCACAACCAGGTGCCGCCGCAGCCGCAATCCGACATCGGCTCCGCCGGCAACTCGCCGCAGAACCCGCACGCGTTCGGCGCGCCGGCGCTGCAGGCCATGCCGCCCTCTGGCGTGCACTCCCAGGTTCCGGCTCCGCACGCGGTGCTGCAGGCGCTGCCCGCCGCGGCCGGCAACGAACCGCATCCGCCGCAGGCGTTTACAGCGGGCGCATCACACGTGACCGTCTCCGCGGTGTCGCAGAACCAGCCGCCGGCGCCGCACGCGCTCGCGCATCCGGTCGAGGGCTGGCCGTCGAGCGCTTCGCATCCGCCGCACGCGTTGCCGCGGGGCGCTTGGCAGCGCACGCCATCGCCCGCGTCGGTGCACTCGTAAGCGCCCGCGCCGCAGCCGAAGCTGCACGCCGCGCCCGGCTCCACGCTGAGCGCCGAGCATCCTCCACAAGAGTTCGTCATCGGGGCGGTGCAGGCCACGCTGGCGCGGTCCGCCGAGCACTCCCATACGCCCGCGTCATCACAACCGCAGGCGACGCCGGGCGTTCCCGTCAGCGTGCCGCATCCGCCGCACGCGTTCGGCTGCTCCGCGCTGCAGGTCACCGCCGACAGGCTGGCGTCGCACGTCCACGTGCCCGCGCCACAGCTTGAGGAGCACGCCGTGCCGGGCGTCTCTGCCAACTCGCCGCATCCGCCGCACGCGTTGGTCTCGGCGTCGCAGATCACGGAGTCGCCGTCGGCCGCGCATTGGAACACACCGTCGGCGCAACCCTCGGAGCAGGACGAGAACGGAGCCGCTTCGAGCTCCGCGCAGCCGCCACAGGCGTTCGGGGTCGGCGCGTCGCACGCCACCGTAAGGCCGTCCGCCGAGCAGGCCCACGCGCCGACCGAGCAACCTTGCTCGCACGGAGCGCCCGGGATCTCGTCGAGTTCAACACACGTGCCGCACGCGTTCGCCGGCGAGGCGCTGCACGCCAAGGCGCCGTCCTCGTCGCACTCCCACATGCCGTCGCCGCATCCGCAGGCGTCTCCAACCGCAGCATCCAGCACGCCGCAAACGCCGCACTCGTTCAAGCCTTCGTCGCCTTCGCACGTGGTCGCGTCGGTTCCGTCGCACACCACCGAACCCTCACAGCCGCACTCGTCGCCGGGCGTCTCGTCGAGGATCGTCGTGCCGCCGCACAGGTTCAGATCCGGCGTAACTGGGCAATCGCAGAGGACATCGCCAGCGTCGGCGTCACACTTGAAGACGCAGTCTTCGCCCACCGGGTTGGTGCCGCACACGGCGCCCGGCTGGCCCGTGAGCTCGCCGCACTCACCACACGCGTTCACCGGGCTGTCGTCGCACTCGAGCACGCTGCCCGCGCAGATCAGCACGCCGCAGCTGCCGCAGGCCTCGCCGGCGCCAGGAGGGCACTCGAAGACATCCACTTCGGTCCGGGCATCATCCGCAGTGTCTACGCCGAGATCCGCACCGCCGTCGGTAGTGCCACCATCCTCTGCCGCATCCACGGCCGCGTCCGTCGCGGTGTCCGTCGATCCGTCCAGGCCGCCCACGTCCAGGGTGACATCGGTCGAGACGCTCACATCCGGATCGCCCGAGCAGGCGAAGGCGGTGAGGGCCACGAACGTCACGAGAAAAACGCGTGAAAAAACGCCGCCGTCCCCCCCCGCTCGCAAGGGTGATGATCCCGTCATGTGTCGTGCCAATTTCATTGAGTCTCCTGCCGAGGAGAACGCGTTGCCGGAGCCGCACCATAGATTTTGTTGGGCGCCGGATCAAGATAGTCGGTTGTGAAAAGTCTAATGAAATCAGGTGTTTATGTGTGCGTGTGGGGTCTGTTGTGCGCGGTCGTGCGCCTCCCTCACACACCCCTTACCCGGCAGCACACGCTGCGCGGACCTCCCCCCTCGGAGGCCACCGCCTCACACCGTCCCACACGTCCGAACCGCATTCGCGGAACGGTCGTCGTTTGAGACCGATTCTCGACCTCGCGCGTTTCTCGGCTGTTGGTTTTTGAGATGGGACACTAGGGTTCCTCCGCATGAATGCGCGTTCTCACACATCGCGTTGGCGGCTCGGACTCGCCTTCGGAGCGAGCGTGCTAGCGCACCTCTTGTTACTGGCCGTCTTTCGACCGCCGGCGGACGAGACGTTCGTCGTGACCACGATCCTCGAGGAGCCCGAGCCTGAAGAGGCCGCGGCCGCTGAGCTGGCCGACGAGCCGGATCCGCTCGAGCCGACAGAGGTCGAGCAGGCGTTTGTGCAGCCGGTCGACGCCCAGATCGCCGCGCCCGCGCAGGTGGCCCCGCGTGAGAACACGGTCGTGGCGGTGGCCGAGCTTCCGGAAGAGCGCCCGCCGGAGCAGGAGCAGGTGCCCGAGCCTGAGCCCGAGCAGGAGGCCGCGGCCGCGCCGGTACCCACGCCGCCCGCGCCGACGCCCGAGGCCATGCCGTCCGTCGCGCAGCCGGACCGCGAGACCGAAGCGCCGGACCAAGCGGAGTTCTTGGCCGAGGTCGACAACAGCACCGATGTGCAGACGATGGCGGAGGATACGGTGCTCGCCGGCGAGCCGGACGATCCGACGCA
>CBDUJZ010000031.1:0-41000 GCA_965367675.1 uncultured Myxococcales bacterium
CGGCGTAGTGGCCGCGTCGCCCGAAATTCGTCCCGACGGACCGCTGTCTTTCGAGGGCCGACTGCTCACGCGTGGTACTCGCGAACCGCTTGCGAGCATGCTCGTCACCGTGACCTCTGTGGAGGACCCCACCGTGACGACGAGCGTGCTCAGCGGCGATGGTGGAACGTTCGCGCTGCGTGGCCTCGCCGCCGGCGCTTGGAACGTGTCCGTCGAGGAGTCAGGCTACTTCCCGATGCAAGCAGAAGAGCAGATCGACGACGGCATCGTCACGAGCGTTACCTACTACGTGGAGCGCAACAACTACGGCGATTTCGTTTCCACCACGGTCGGCCGCGCCCCCCAGCGGGAGGTCACGCGGCGCACGCTCGAAGTCACCGAGATTCAGCGTATCCCCGGCAATAACAACGATGCGATTCGCGTGGTCCAGAACCTGCCGGGCGTGGCGCGCTCGTCGTTCAACGGCGGCGAGGTCATCGTCCGCGGCTCCGAGCCTGGCGACACCGGCTTCTACCTCGACGGCATGCGTCTGCCGGCCATTTACCACTTCGGAGGCCTGCGCGCGGTGGTGCCCACGGAACTGCTCTCGGACATCGACTTCTATCCCGGCGGCTTCCCCGTCGAGTTCGGCCGCGCTACCGGCGGCATCATCGATGTGACCACGCGGACGGACATCCCCGAGCAGACCACCGGCCACATAGACGTGAACGTGTTCGACTCCGGCTTCTTCATCCGCACGCCCATCGGTGAGGACGTCGCCCTCGAGCTCGGCGCGCGCCGCAGCTACATCGACGCGATTCTAGGCGCGCTCGGCGACGCCATCCCGCTCACGTTCTCCACCGCCCCGCGCTGGTACGACTACCAAGCTCGCCTGACGTGGCAGGTCGACGACCGAAACACCCTCCAGCTGTTGATCCTGGGCTCAGACGACAAGGTCGACTTCGTGCTCGACGAAGAAGAGGAGCTGGAGCCCCAGGACCGCGGCGGTATCTTCGCACGCTCGTTCTTCCACGGCGCGGTGCTGTCGTGGCACATTCGAATCAGCGACACGCTCGAGCACGAGATGCGCGGCCAGGTACAGTGGCAAAGCAGCGAGTTCTCGTTCGGCGAGGACGCCTACTTTGACCTCGACAACCGCCTGTTCTCATTCCGCGATCAGCTGACGTGGACACCCTCCACGCTGGCCGCCGTTCGCGTCGGCGTCGACATCGAGAGCCTGCCCGGCGACATTCAACTGCGGCTCCCGCGGCCTAGCAAGGAGGGGGAGGAGCCAGTGGCGTTTGACACCGAGTCGTTCCTCGAAGGCAACGAGCGGTTCACCGTCTACCAGCCCGGAATGTACGCCGCGCTCGACCTGGAGCCCATCGAGGGTCTGCAGCTGCTCCCCGGCGTGCGCGGCGAGTACTTCGACGCCGGCGAGTCGTGGTCGGTCGATGGCCGCTTCGCGATTCGATACGCCGCCACGGACATGCTCACGCTCAAGGGCTCGATCTCCAATCACCACCAGGCGGCGAGCTTCGACGAGGTGTCGTCGAGCTTCGGCAACCCAGACCTCGCGCTGGAGTCGGCGGTTCACTACGTGCTCGGCACCGAGCTGCAGCTGCTCGACCACCTGAGCGCCAACGTCGAGTTCTTTTACAAGGACCTGAACAACCTGGTCGCTCGCTCGGACGATACCGTGCAGCGCAATGGCCGCGTGGTGCCGGAGGTGTACAACAACGCCGGAGAGGGGCGCGCGTATGGTGCCGAGATCCTGTTGCGCCACGACCTCGCGAACAACTTCTTCGGTTGGATCGCGTACACCGTCAGCCGCAGCGAACGGCGCGACCCCGGCGAGGCTGACTTCCGCCTGTTCGACTTCGACCAGACGCACATTCTGACGGCGCTCGGCTCCTACAATCTGCCGAGAAACTGGTCCGTGGGCGCGCGCTTCCGGCTCGTCAGCGGAAACCTGACGACGCCCATCGTTGGCGCCGTGTACGACTCTGACCTCGACCAATATGAGCGGGTTCCCGGCGAGACCAACTCCGACCGACTTCCCGCGTTTCACCAACTCGACATCCGTGTCGACAAGCGGTGGATCTTCAACCGGCTCACGGCGAATCTGTATCTGGATATGCAGAACATCTACAACCGGAAGAACGTTGAGCAGATGCAGTACAGCTATGACTTCAGTGAGAGCGCGCGCGTGACGGGGCTACCCCTGATCCCGGCCCTCGGATTCCGGGCGGAGTGGTAAGCATGGTGTGTAAACGAGCGGTCATCTCAACGCTTCTCCTCGCGGCTGCAGCGGGCGCGTGCGACCCCGCAGACTTCGAGGAATTTGAGGAAGTTACCAAGCTCCGTGTGCTCGCGATTCGGGTCGACCCGCCCGAGCTGGGGCCCGGCGATATCGCGCAGATCGACGCGCTGGTCGTCGACCCCGAGGGGCGCGACATCCGCTACGCGTGGCAGCTCTGCGCGCTGGACCAAGGCCCCGACGCCTCCTACGCGTGTGCCGTCGACGAGGACGGTGAGACGCTCGGTTTCGAGCTGTCGGAGACGGCGACGGCGGAGCTTCCCTACGACCTGCTGACCGAGTTTACCGGCGGTGTGGTCGCGCTCTGCGAGAGCCTCGAAGACATCGAAGTGCCAGCGTTCGTTGAGATCCCCGCCTGTGACCGCGGGTTTCCGATGACGCTCCGCCTAGTGGCCACGGTCGGCGATGGGGTGGGACAGAATGAGGAGATCGCGGTCAAGCGCGTGCTGCTGTTGCGCGAGGATCTCACCGAGCCCTCCAACGCGAACCCGACACTCGGTGGCGTGCTCGTCAACGGGGTCTCCGTGGCGTTCGGTGGCGTCGCGACGGTCCCGTTCGACGAGGACCCGATCCCGCTACAAGCGCTCGTCGACGCGGCACAGGCCGAGTCCTACGATGACGACGGCACAGAGGAGGGCGAGGTCGTCGCGCTGAGCTGGTTTACGACCGGCGGAGCGTTCGAGCGCAGCACGTCGTACTTCCGCGCGGACGTGGCGTTGGCTGAGTTGCAGACCAACGAGCTCGATCTGACGGAGGGTACGAAGGCGGGACCAGGGGACCGCCTGCACTTGTGGCTCGTCCTGCGCGACAACCGCGGCGGCACCGACTTTGCTGATTTCTGGGTCGACGTGGTCGCGCCCTGACGGTCGGTTTAGAAAATCGACACTGAAAGCTTGATCAGTGTTCAGTTGTTCACGTATACATCTGTTCAGTCACTCCTGAACGGACAACGTTATGAGCATCTCGACACTGCAATCCAATCTCTCCGTCGTCGCCTCCCTCCCGGTCTTCGCACCGAACACGTCGTACGTGTTGCCGGGAGACCTTCACGCAGGTCGAGATCTCGCCGCGAGCGCTGAAGCCTGGTCGACGGGGGGGCGCACCGTGTTCGTTCGCTTGCGGGTCGTCACGCCGCTCGACGCGCACGTGGCGGTGTTGGAGTTTGACGCGGGAGGCTTCGGAACCCTTGTATCGTCGCGCATGGCAGCTGGAACGCTCCCCACGGACATTGCGGCGGTGCTCGATGGGGCCGACCAGGTGGTTCTGCTCACCGACACGGATGGTCCGATGGACACGTGCTTGAGCGCGACCGTCGTAGAGCGGCGCGACTTCGCTCGCGTGCGCATGTTCGAGCAAGAAGTGCTCGGACTGCGTCGTACGGACTGCGACCTTGACCCGGAAGTGTGGAGCGCCGCACGCACCGGAGACCCGGTCGCTGAGACGTGGCTGATGAGCGCCGCGCAGGCCGACCTCTTCGCGCTTGTGGCGATGGCTGGCGGAAACGTGACGCTCCACTAGCCATTGCCGGGCCGTGAGGCCCCGACTGAAGCTAGAGCGAATCTCGAGAGATCGGCTCTGTGCTCAGCCCGTCGATGCGAACCGCGTCGCCGTCACCACGCTCGATCAACTCACCGAGCACCATGGCTTGCTCGCCAGCGCCATTGAGCACGCGGAGGGCGGCGTCCACATCTTCGGGCGGAACCGCGATGGTCATGCCGACGCCCATGTTGAAGACGCGGTACATCTCACGCTCCGGCACGTTCCCGTGCGCGCTGATGTAGCGGAAGATCGGGTGGACCATCTCGCGCAGCTTGTCGGCGTCGAAGACGACAGCGACCGCGTCGGTAAACGCGCGCGGAGGGTTATCCCAAAGGCCGCCGCCGGTGATGTGGGCTACAGCGCGGAAGCGGACCTCTGCGGTGCGCAGTCCGGCGATGGCGCGGGCGTAGATGCGCGTGGGCACCAACAGACGCTCGCCGAGCGAGAGCTCGTCGCCGGGAAGGGGTTGGTCCAGCGGAAGCTGCTCCTTCTCGAGCAGTACGAAGCGCGCCAAGCTGTATCCATTGGAGTGGATTCCCGACGAGCGAATGCCGATGACGACATCGCCCGGTTGGGCATGCTCCGGACGAATCTCCGCGCCAGGCTGAATCGCACCGACGACGAAGCCAGCGATGTCGTACTCACCGGTGGGGTACATGCCGGGAAGCTCGGCGGTCTCGCCGCCGAGCAGCCAGCACTCAGACTGTCGACAGCCTTCGGCGATACCCGCGACGACGCTCTCGCCGATCGCCGGGTGGAGTTTCCCGGTTGCGAAGTAGTCTAGGAAGAACAGCGGCTTGGCGCCCACTGCGAGGATGTCGTTGACGCACATCGCGACGCAATCGATTCCGATCGTATGGTGGATACCGGTGGCGAAGGCGACCTTGAGTTTGGTGCCTACGCCGTCCGTACCCGCAACGAGTCGCGGAGCGCCTTTGCCGAAACCGGCCTCGGCCAAATCGAAAACGCCTCCGAACCCGCCCAAGCCCGACGTCGCGCCGGGAATGCGGGTGGCAGCGGCCAACGGGCCGATGCGCTTGATGAGGTCGTCGGCGGCGTCGATGTCGACGCCTGCCTTGGCATAGTGTTCGCTGCTGACCTTGCTCATAAGAACTCGTGTGGAGGGCTTTGCGCAGCCCTGTACTAGACGCGAGCGCTTCGTGCTACCGACGCCGCATGATCGTCGACGTCGTGATTCCAGCGCTAAACGAAGAAGACTCGATCGGGCGTGTCCTGGCCGAGATTGAGGACCCGCGCGTGCGCCGCGTGGTGGTCGTGGACAACGGCTCGTCCGACCGCACCGCTCAGGTGGCCCGTGCTGCGGGCGCCGTGGTCGTGTTTGAGCCGCAGCGCGGCTACGGGCGCGCCTGTTTGACCGGGCTCGCGTTGCTGCGCGCCGATCCGCCGGACGTGGTCGCATTTGTAGACGCGGACTACTCGGACTACCCGGAGCAGCTCGGCGAGCTCTTGGATCAAGTCGCCGCTGGGGCGGATCTGGTGATCGGGTCGAGGACGGCGAACGCGGAGCCGGGCGCGCTCATGCCGCAGGCGGTGTTCGGGAACTGGCTGGCAACCCGGCTGGTATCACGGCTGTATGGCGTAGAGTTTACCGACCTGGGGCCGTTCCGAGCGGTGCGTTGGAGCACCCTCCGCGACATCAACATGCAGGACGAGGACTTCGGCTGGACTGTGGAGATGCAGGTCAAAGCTGCCAAGTTGGGTGCGTCGACGGCCGAAGTGCCCGTCGGCTATCGTCGGCGCGTAGGCGTCTCGAAGATCTCGGGAACGCTCAAGGGGACCGTTCGCGCGGGTCACAAGATTCTGTGGACGATCTTCCGCGAACACTGGACGGAGTAGCGCGTGGTTCGAGCGACGCTGATGGTGATGGCGAAGGCCCCGGAGCCGGGCAGGGTGAAGACGCGGATGACGCGCGGCCCGGGTGCGCTGTCGCCCGAAGGTGCGGCGAAGCTCCAGGCATGTTGCATCCGCGACCTGTTCTCCCGGAGCCCGTCGTGGGCACGTGAGCGCGTGATGTGGAGGCGAGGCGCGCTCGACGCTCCAGTTTGGACGTGCGACGAGGCCCGCGGCTGGGTGCTCAAAGAACAAGCGACGTCCGACCTGGGTGAGAACCTCAAGGTCGCGTTCGCCGAAGCGGCTGTGGCAGGCCCGGCGCTCGTGCTCGGGACGGATTCGCCCGACGTGCCTGCGGCAGTCTTGGGGACCGCAGCAGCCTCACTCGGCGAGTGTGATCTGACGGTCGGGCCGACGTTTGACGGTGGCTATTACGCCTTGGGCACACGCAGCTATATCCCCCAGCTGTTTGAGGGGATCGCGTGGGGAGGAGCCACCGTGTTTGAGGACACGATCGACATCGCGCGGGCGCTGGGCTTGCGCGTGCACGTGCTTCCATTCTGGCACGACGCGGACGAGGTTGCCGACCTGCGTCGCCTGCGGGTACACTCGCAATTCCCAACGGGTGGGTTGTTGCCGTTTCCGGCGGCGCACACGCTCGAATTTGTCCACGAGCTCGGCAAAATTCCGCATGGCTACGAAGTCTGAAGCGAAGACCACTCACTACAAGGCGGGTGAAGCGCTTTTCACCGAGGGAGCAATCGCTCACCACGTCTTCATCATCAACGCGGGACACGTGCAGGTTCGGCGCACGGTCTTCAAAGAGCCCGTAGCCATCGAGACCCTCGGTCGTGGCGACGTGTGTGGAGACATCGCATTCGCGGATGGCGCGACGTACCCCGTCTCCGCCATCGCGGTGGACGAAGTTGAAGCCGTTGTCGTGCACCGAGATGACCTGAGCGGACTGCTCGCGAACCCGAACGTGGTGCAACGACTTGTCAGCCGAATGGCCGCCCGAATCACGCACGCGCACTTCCGAATCGCGAACCTCTCGCTACGCGAGCTCAGTGGCCGGGTGCTGCTGCAGCTCCGCTTCGAGGCGGAGCGGAACGGTGGGTTGGAGGGAGATGTCTACGTGCAGATCCCCTTCGACCTTCCAGATGTCATTGGCGCCGAGCGCGCGCAGGTCGACGCAATCCTTCGCGAGATCATCGCGGCCGGCTTGATCGAGAGCGACGGTGCCGGACGATTCCGTGTGCCAGACTTGGCCGCGTACGATCGTCGACTGACGTACCTGGAACTGCACAGCCGGATGGGCGAGTAGCGTCCAACTCTCCGCCGTTCAAACCTAGGTTGGCTGACCACGAGGCGGGTGCCTTGGTCGGCGGACCACGCCTTGGTCCGCTGCACCCACAGGCGGCGGTCTAGGTCGCCTGCACGAATACGCGGAGGTCATCCGCGTCGAGCCCGGCGGCCTTGAGCGCATCGCCGACGACGTACAGGCTTCCGGTGACCAGCGCCAACGGGAGCTCGGCGAGCTGCTTGGATGCGCTGCGGATCGAGCCACCGTCGGTGACGTCATAGCCGACGATGCGTAGCGCCGCGGTGACTTGGTCGGACGGGGTGCATGGCGCGCTATCTGCGGTCACGGCGATAAACCGGGAAGCCACCGGCTCGAGGATCTCCGCGAGGGCGATGGGGTCGCGTCCGCCCGATACACCGATAGCGACCGGGATGCGCTCGCCGCCGGTGCGCTCAAGCGCCCACGCCACGCACTGTGCGGCAGCGCTCGGGTTGTGAGCGCCGTCGAGGAGCAACGTGTGTTCGCCGCGTACCAATGCCTGGCGGCGGCCGGGCCACCGCATGCCGGTGCTCGCTCGTTGCCGAATCTCGTCCGTGAGCACGCCCGGCGCGACGCGCTCGAAGGCGGCCTCGGCGAGGGCGCGGTTCCACGCGGCAGCGTCGTGCCCAACGTCGCGTACATCGAGTGTTACGCCAGCGGCCCGAGCGGCCGCCTCTATCGCGTCGAACCCACCGGACGCGCGGTGAACCAACAGCGGGGAGGGCGGCCGAGCGATGGCGACCTTCTCGGCCGCGATCTCAAGCAGTGTGTCACCAAGGTATGCTTGGTGGTCGAGGGAAACGCTGGTGAGGATGGAGACGTCGGCGTCGATGGTGTTGGTCGCGTCCAGGCGTCCGCCCAAGCCCACTTCGATGATCGCGATGTCTACCTGTGCTTCGTGAAAAGCGGTGAACGCGAGCAGCGTGGTGAGCTCGAAGTAGCTCAGCGGGCGGTCACACGCGCTCTCTCCAGAGCGGCCGGAGAACTTCTCAAACAGGGGCTCTCCGAGTCGGACAGTGGTCTCCTCAGAGAGCGGGACACCATCGATGCGCACACGCTCTCGGAAGTCGATCAGGTGCGGCGACGTGTAGAGTCCCACGCGTAGTCCGGCGCTGAGCGCGAGGGCATTGAGCCACGCGCAGGTCGTCCCTTTGCCGTTGGTTCCGGCGACGAGGACGACTTTGGGTGCAGGCTTGCCCAGACCCAGCAGCTGCTGGGCCTGACGCATGGCATCGAGGTCGTATTTGATCGCGAACTGGTTCTGCGCGAACAGCGCTCGCGTGAACTCATCGTAGCTGCGCACCGGGGCCTAGAGGCCCGAGCAGGCGCCGGACACGCGGTTCGAGATACGGCTGGCGTCGAACGCAGCGGGGACAGCGCGGCCGGTCGGGTCGCTGGAGTCGCTGCGGAAGCGGGCGTTCCACACGCAGCGGTTACGGCCGGAGCCGCCGAGGTCTTGGACGCGCAGGTTGCCGTCGTCGAGCTCTTCGGTGCTGAGCTCGCAGGGGCCCCAATCCATGCCTTCCTCGAGAATTTCGATTCCGGTCGGAGGCGTCGAGCCTTCCTCAGGAGTGGCGAGGCGGTAGAACGAACCGGCGTCGAGCGTTTGCGCGGTGAGCAGGTCACGGAGACCGCCGACCGCGGCGTCGAGCAGGCCGTCGCAGATGCCCTCGATGAAGCTCAGGTCGACTGCGTCCGCGATGGCCTCGCAGTCGATGAACGACTCGACGAAGGCTTCCATGGAGTTCATGGACGGGTCGTCGAACACGAGCGGGAAGATGACGGTCTCGAGGATGAAGACCGCGAGCTCACCGTAGTTGATGGTGAGGTCGAACCACTGCACGTTGAGCTTGTAGGTCAGGTTGCCGTCGTCCTCGATGGAGATCCAACCGGTGAACTCGCCTTCAGCCGCCTGATAGCCGTAGCTGCTCAGGTTGAGGGGCGGGAACTCGAACGTGTCGAGGTTCACGATGATCTCGTCGAGTATCAGGGTGTTGCAGCCCAGCACGCCGTTCTCGTCGGCGTCGCCGTAGAAGATCATCGAGCCCTGAAGCTGCAGGTTCTCAAGCGCCTCGTAGATGTCCGTGCCGGACTCGAAGACGGCGACCGCTTCGGGCGGGAGAATGGCGAAGAGCAGCTCGTCGATGACGTCGGCGATGAGGCCGTCGATGCCGAATGGGAGGTCTTCGCCGTCGAAGATGCCGGCGACATCCAGGATGTCGAATAGCGCCGCGCCGGGAGATTCGAAGAAGTCGCCGATGATACGGACGACGGTTTGAACGGTCGGCGGCAAGAACTCGATGATGTCGAACTCGTTGACCACGTGGTACTCGCCGGCGATGGCGGGGTAGAGGTCGTTCAGGAAGACGTCGACCTCGGTGCCGCTGCCGGGCTCGATGTCCAGCGGGAGTCCGTCGGTGCAGCCGAGCGCGACCGCTGCGCCTTCTTTGTAGGCGATGGCGACGACGTAGGTGAGCGGGAGGTCGGCGCGGTTCGCCGGGTAGGCCGTCTCGGGGAACGTGCCGTCCGAGAGGCGGAGGATGCTGAGCTGCTCGAGCGCACCGAAGATGTTGTACGGGTTCCGGCCGATGGACTCACAGGTGTTGTCCATGTCGTTGAACAGCAGCACGTCGGCGTTCTGCAGATCGACGAGCTCGGAGTCGTAGTAGACGTTGATCAGGTAATCGACGGAGTCCTTCGGGATGACGTCGACGAAGAAGCTGATCGGGCGGACCTCGGCGGCGTCGGCCACGGCGACATCCACGTAGAACTGCGCAGGCACGCCGCCGCCCGAGAGGGTGACGGTCGCAATGCCTTCGTCGTTGGTGCGCGCGCTGAGCGAGCGGAGCTGTGCTTCTCCCGGGTCGCCTTCGCCGTAGCTGAAGCGCAACTGCGCGTCGGCGACGGGTTCGTCGAACGCGTTTAGGTACCGCGTCTCCAAGGTCACCGTGGAGTTGATGGTGACACGGACTTCGGCGTCGGAGGCGTGCTCCAGTCGCGGCTCGCCGGAGATCACCACGTCTGCGCCCGTTTCCGGCGTGCCGACATCTGCCGGTCCGGCGTCGTCGCTTCCGGTGTCACGCGGGCCCGCGTCGATGCGGTCGCGATCGCCCGTGTCGGGGACGCCGTTGGAGCGGTCGCTAGCGCACGCGCCCGCGAGGATAGCGGTGAGCGCGAGGAGGGGGAGCGTGCGGAACAAGTGGCGATTCATTCAAGCTCAGGGACTTTGACGTGGATTCCGCCGCGGCGGATCGCGCTCACACGGGCTCCCGAACGAAGCCATTCGGAGGGTGAACGCGCCGATACCATAGTCGTCACACGGAGTTCAGATCAAGACGCCACGCGTGTGATGCCCGCTTTGACGCAGTGCGGCGAATCCGAGCCCGTGTCGAGCGACTTCGTTAAGCGAACGCTTGCAGCCATCGCTTCGGCGGACTATGGGCTCCACGCCGCCCCCGCAGCAAACGCTGTTGAAGACCACCCCGAGGTCTTCTTGCCATCCCTGGGCCGGGCGCGACGCTCCTGACGAAAGACGCCGGAGGCGCAGCACGTGAGCTGGTTCATTAAAGTTCTGACTTCCTCCATCGGGAAGAAGGTCCTCGTTGCCCTGTCTGGGCTCGGTCTGGTCGGCTTCTTGGTCGGTCACCTGTACGGAAACCTTCAACTGTATTTCGGGCCTTCCGCCCTGGACGAATACGGCACGCACTTGCATGCGCTCCCGGGCTTCCCGGTGATCGAGCTTGGGTTGCTGGCCATGTTCGTGCTGCACATCCCGCTGGTGATCTGGCTGGTGATGAGCAACCGAAGCGCGCGTGGCTCCCGCTACGCCGTCAGCGGTTCGAAGCGCAGCGAAGGCAAGGCGCAGTCCCTCTCCAGCCGTATGATGAAGGTCTCGGGCATTCTGTTGCTCGGCTTCCTCGTCATTCACGTCGGCGACTTCCGCCTCGAGCGGGCTGAGTTCCACGGGCCTGGTGGCTCGGTGGTCGGGCTCGGCGCCGAGGTGATCTCGACGCTGCAGAACCCGCTCCTGGCGCTCATCTACGTGATCGGAAGCTTGTTGGCCGCGTGGCACGTGTACCACGGCATCCAGAGTGGCGTTCGCTCGCTCGGATTCCAGAACGACAAGTACACGCCGCTGATCGAGAAGGGCGGATACGCGCTGGCCATCGTCCTCGGACTGGGCTTCGCGTCGATCCCCATCGCGGTTCAGGTTGGCGTCATCGACGGCACGGACGCTCCGGCGGCCGAGCACGCCGACGAGGCACCGACCGATACGCCAGACGACCACGCCAGCGCGCCGCTCGCGCCCGAACACTCCTAGACCGTAAGGTCCTGGCCGCAGCGCCTCACGGCGCCCGTACCAAGGAATGAACATGCAATTCGACTCCCAATGCCCGTCCGGTCCCATCGAGGACCAGTGGACGACGCGCAAGCAAGAGCTCAAGCTCGTCGGACCGACGCGGCGACGTAAGTACTCCGTCATCGTGGTCGGCACCGGCCTCGCCGGTGGATCCGCCGCGGCGACCCTCGCGGAGCAAGGATACGCCGTCAAAGCGTTCACCTTCCACGATAGCCCCCGACGCGCCCACTCCGTGGCAGCTCAGGGCGGTATCAACGCGGCCAAGAACTACCAGAACGACGGCGACAGCACCTACCGGCTGTTCTACGACACCATCAAGGGCGGCGACTTCCGCTCCCGCGAGTCGAACGTTTGGCGTCTGGCGGAAGTGTCGGCCAACATCATCGACCAGTGTGCTGCGCAGGGCGTGCCTTTCGCCCGCGAGTACGGCGGCACGCTGTCGAACCGTACGTTCGGCGGCGTCCTCGTTTCCCGCACGTTCTACGCGCGTGGTCAAACCGGTCAGCAGCTGCTGCTCGGCGCGTACTCGAGCCTCAACCGTCAGATCGACGCCGGCCGCGTGACCATGTTCACCCGCCGCGAGATGCTCGACCTGATCGTCGTCGACGGTGTCGCGCGTGGTATTGTCGTGCGCGACCTGAACACCGGTGAGTTCGAGGTCCACACCGCGGACTCGGTGGTCCTGGCGACCGGCGGCTACTCCAACGTCTTCTACCTGTCGACGAACGCCATGAACTGCAACGTGACCGCCGCTTGGCGCTGTCACAAGCGGGGCGCGGCCATGTCGAACCCGAGCTTCACGCAGATTCACCCGACCTGCATCCCGCAGGCCGGTGAGTACCAGTCGAAGCTCACGCTCATGTCTGAGTCGCTCCGTAACGACGGACGCGTTTGGGTTCCCAAGAAGCAGAACGACGATCGGGCACCCGGGAGCATTCCGGATTCCGAGCGCGACTACTACCTGGAGCGCAAGTACCCGACCTTCGGCAACATGGTGCCGCGCGACGTGGCTTCGCGTAACGCCAAGTACGCCTGTGACGACGGCAAGGGTGTCGGTCCCGGCAAGCGAGGCGTGTACCTCGACTTCCGCGACGCCATCGCCCGCGACGGCGAGGACGCCATTCGTGGTCGCTACGGCAACCTTTTCGACATGTACGAGAAGATCGCCGGCGAGAACCCGTACCAGCGTCCGATGCGCATCTACCCCGCGCCTCACTACACGATGGGCGGCCTGTGGGTGGACTACCACCTGCAGAGCAACGTCAAAGGCTTGTTCGTCCTCGGCGAAGCGAACTTCTCCGACCACGGCGCCAACCGCTTGGGTGCTTCGGCGCTCATGCAAGGCCTCGCGGACGGCTACTTTGTCATCCCGTACACGATGGGCGGCTACCTCGCGTCCCATCAGTTCGCGCCCGTGACGGAGTCGCATCCGGCGTGTCAGGAGGCCCTCGCGTCCGCTAAGGAGCGAAACGCGACGTTGTTGAACAACAAGGGCGGTCGCTCGGTCGACAGCTTCCACCGCGAGCTCGGCACCATGATGCTCGACAAGGTGGGCATGAGCCGCGACCGCGCCGGCCTGACGGAGACCATCTCCAAGGTCCGCGACCTTCGCGAGAGCTTCTGGCAGGACGTCCGCGTCACCGGCCAGTCGGACAACATCAACCAGGAGCTTGAGAAGGCTGGCCGCGTGGCCGACTTCCTTGAGTTCGCGGAGCTGATGGCGGTCGACTGCCTCAACCGCGAAGAGTCCTGTGGCGGTCACTTCCGCGAAGAGCACCAGACCCCCGAGGGCGAGGCGCTTCGCGACGACGAGAACTTCCAGCACAGCTCAAACTGGGAATTCACCGGCGTCGGAAATGCCCCTGTCGAGCACAAAGAACCGTTCACGTTCAACGTCGTGAAGCCCAGCCAGCGGAGCTACAAGTAATGGCCGATACCATTCACCTGAATCTCAAAGTCTGGCGTCAAAGCGGCCCGAACGCTGCCGGACACTTCGAAGACTTCCCGAACGTTGAGGTCGACACGCACGCGTCGTTCCTTGAGATGCTGGACCAGCTCAATGAGACGCTGGTTGAGCAGAACAAGGAACCGGTGGTGTTCTCGCACGACTGCCGTGAAGGCATCTGCGGCACCTGCGGCTTCATGATCAACGGCAAAGCGCACGGCAAGGCTACCGGAACGACGGTGTGCCAGCTGCACATGCGCCTGTTCAAGTCGGGCGAGACGCTGGTCATCGAGCCCTTCCGCGCCCGCGCGTTCCCGCTCGTCAAAGACCTGATGGTCGATCGCAGCGCCTTCGACCGCATCCAGCAAGCCGGCGGATACAACTCGACGAACGTGGGCAACGCGCCCGACGCGAACTCGATCCCCATCGGCCAGGCCGCCGCGTCGGCTGCGTTCGACGCCGCCACCTGCATCGGCTGTGGCGCCTGTGTCGCCGCGTGTCCGAACGCCGCGGCGATGCTCTTCACGTCGGCCAAGGTCGGTCAGTTCTCGCTGCTTCCGCAAGGACAGCCGGAGCGTGAGCGTCGCGTCCTCCGTATGGTGACGCAGATGGACCACGAGGGCTTCGGCGCCTGCACCAACACCTACGAGTGTGAAGCAGCGTGCCCCAAGGAGATCTCGGTCGATTGGATCCAGCGCATGAACCGCGAGTACCTGCGCGCAGCGCTCGTTAGCGAAGAGACGGTCTAGCCCGTGCGCCCGTGGATGGCGCGCTGGGGCTGGATCCCGCCGGTCGTGGCTGCGCTCCTTCTGTGGGCGCCAGGCATCGCTGGTGGGTCTATCGTCAACGGCGATGACGCCATCTACGCTTCCGTCATTCGGCGGATCCTGCTCGGGGGCTCGGCCGCCGAGGCGCTCGGGTGGCGCCCACCGCTGTTCTACGGGCTGACGCTTTCGAGCACGGCTGCGCTCGGACTCACGGAGTTGGGGCTGCGGCTTCCGTCGCTGCTCTGCGGCTTGGGCTCGGTGTTCGCCACGTGGTGGGCCGGCCGCGCGTTGTTCAGATCGCGGCCTGAGGTCGCTTTCTGGGCGGCTTCGTTCCTGGTGGTCACGTCGCAGTACTTCTCGTTCGCGCGCCGCGTGCGCGGGCTGGACCTGCTGGTGACGGCGCTGGTCGCGGTCGCAGTCGCGGTGGCCGCGTCTGCCGATGGTCGTAACCGACGCTGGGCCATCGTCGGCTTGGTGCTGGGGTTGGCCGTCTGGACAAAAAGCGTAGTGGTCCTGACCATCGGTCCCGCGCTGTTCGTGCTGTGGTGGACGGGCTCAAGCACGCTGCGCGCGCGCGGTCTGCAAGCTGCGGTCGTTGCGCCGATCATGCTCGGGATGACCGCCATGTGGGCGCTGTGGACGCGCTCCGGCGGCGCGGGAATGCAGGACCATGTGGAGAATCACGTGGTCCGTCGGGCGACGTCCGGCTCCTTGGTGGGCGGGGCGGATACGGGCGTGACCTGGTACATTGAGCAGCTGGTTGCGCATGAGCTGTTGTGGGCGCTGATCGCGTTGGTTTCGCTGGCGACCTTGGCGCTCCGCGCAGTGCGGGGAGGGCGCGGTGAGGGCGTCGTGCTCGCGTGGGCGCTCGGCGTGATCGTTCCGTTCTCGCTCGCCGCGACCAAGCTTCCGCACTACCTGCTGCCCGCGTACCCGGCCCTCGCGCTGGGCATGGCGATATCGGTGACACAGCTCGGTGACGCACTGGGGGAGCGCTTCGCCAACGCGCGCGCTACAGCCCCATGGTTGCTCGGCGGCGCGGTCCTTTTTGTGAGCGTGGTCACTTCGCCGGTGCACATCGCATCGGAGTGGGGGCACGCGGACTTCAGCCCTCGGCATCGTGCCGCCGGGCTTCGGGCGAATACGCTGATCGGCCCGAGCGGGACACTCGCCGTATGGAACGAGTATCACGTTGCCGCGGGGTTCTACTTCGAAGGTGATGCGCTGCTTTGGACGGATGCGCCCGGCTTCTTGGCCACGTATCGATCGACGCATGGCTTTGTCGAAGGCACGCACTTCGAAGCGGTCGGGCTGGCTGAGGTCGCGCCCCGGCTGCACGCGCAGGCGCCAGCGTGCGTGATGGTGTCGGACGGCAGCCCGGGGCCGGTTCTCGAGACGTTGGCAAAGACGGACTTGGTGGCGGAGCGGTTGGACGGCGTCACGCTGTTCTGTGCTCCGGACACCCCTTAGCAGGCCGAGTTTCGCGGCAGTCGCGCGTGGGGAACGCAACGCAAACGGGTGAAAATGCACCGATTGTGTAGGTTCGCCTTGCGTCGTTCGGGGGCCGCGTCTAATTCTTGACCGGCTTCGTCAAGAATCACTGTCGAGGCCTCCACCGCCCTCGCGGCGTGCCGAAAGGTCACCATGCGGATCAGCTCAAAAGCCATGTATGCGCTACGCGCGCTCTTCGACATCGCATTCCACAACGTGGGACAGCCGACGAAGGTAGATGCGATCGCCAAGCGTGAAGAGGTGCCGGCGCGATTCCTGGAGCAGATCTTCCAGGACCTGAAGGAGGCCAAGATCGTGGGCTCCAAGCGCGGCCCGAACGGCGGCTACTTTCTCATCCGGTCCCCGAACTCGGTCACGTTGGGCGAAGTCGTCCGCGCGGTTGAGGGGCCTCTGGAGCACACGTGCTGCTTTGAGACCGATGCGGAGGTGAAGCTCAACTGCAGCCTGACCTCCAAGTGCGTCACCGCCGCAGTGTGGCGTGACGTCGCTCTGCGAATCGACGCTGTCATGGATTCCGTTACCTTGGCCGACCTCTCCCTCAAGGGGGAGACGCTCGGCGTAGCTCGAGAAGCCGATGCAAACTTCAATTACGTTATCTGAACTCGCTCCCGAAGCGGGCTCGCGCGCCAGCGACCTTCTCCGGTTGATCGGCCACACGCCGACCATTCGCTTGGAGCGGTCGGGCGAGGGGCGCGTGCTGCTGAAGCACGAGGGTTACAACCCGAGCGGCTCGTTCTTTGACCGGGTGGCGCACCACGCGCTGGCCGCGCTGGACCTGCCGCCGCGCGCGACCGTGCTGGTCGACAACGCGGACGCGTTTGCGTTGGCGGTCGTTACGATCGGCGGTCAGCTTGGGGTGAAGGTTCATGTGCTGGCGGACGCTGGCACGCCGGGACGCCTGCATAAGTTGATCGCGCTGCATGGCGGCACGCTGGAGGTCGTGAGCGACGCGACTCGCGCCGACGTTCGCGCGGCTTTGGTCGCAGACGGCGCGGTCGAGGTCATTCGGTCGAACGCCGAGGCCATTCTCGCCGCGCTGTCGGATGTGGCCGAGGAGATCGTGGAGTCGGGCGCGCGCCCGCAGCTCTGGGTGCTGCCGGACTATGGCGTTGATCCTGAGGCGCTGCAGTCGGCGCTGGCGGCCGGACGCGCAGAGGCTCCGTACTTGGAGTTGATCTCGGACGACCGAGAGCAGACGCGCACTTTGAGCGGTCCGGACGCTTGCCGCCGCTCGCAAACGGGTCAGCGCGAGGGCGTGTTGCTGAGTCCGCTCGGCGCCGAGATCGTCGAGGCGGCGGTGAACGCGGCGCCCGAAGTCGATGGTCAGGTGGTGGCGCTGTTGCCGGAAGGTGGGCAGCGATACCTGGGCTGGTGGTAGTCCGTTACTTTTTAGAATTAACCTCAACAAACGTGAACTAGATGGCTGTTACTGTACGAATTCCCACTGCACTTCGAAAGCTCGCCTCCGGCGCCGAGACGGTTGAGGCCGAAGGCGAAACGGTGGGCGCGATTATTGAAAGCGTGAAGGCGAGCCACCCGGATTTGGCGGCTCAGCTGGTCGGCGACGACGGCAAGGTGCGCCGGTTTGTGAACTTGTTCGCGAACGACGAGGACATCCGGTTCTTGGACGACTTGGACACCGAGATGGCGGACGGCGACGAGCTGTCGATCGTACCGGCGATCGCGGGCGGATGAGCATGTCCGGAGTGCGAACCGGCACCCGTGACCCGCTGCATGTACGGTCGGGCGTGGGCTCGGTGGTGGACCTGGTCGGCAACACGCCGATGGTGCGGTTGACCAGCGTCACGGCGGACCTTCCGCCGTCCGTCGAGGTACACGTCAAGCTGGAGTACATGAATCCTGGCGGCTCGGTGAAAGACCGGGCTGCGCGCGAGATCATCTTGGACGCGCTCAAGAACGGGTGGGTCGGAGACGGCAAAACGCTGTTGGATTCGACCAGCGGAAACACCGGTGTGGCGTATGCGATGCTGGGCGCTGCGCTCGGCGTCGAGGTCGAGCTCGTGATGCCGTCCAATGTGTCGCAGGCACGGAAGGACATCATCACGGCCTACGGCGCGCGGATTCGTTTCAGCGACCCGCTTGAGGGTTCGGACGGCGCGATCATGCTGGCCAAGTCGGTCTGTAGCGGACCGGACGCCGACCGTTATTGGTACGCGAACCAGTATGGGAACGCGGCGAATCCGCGGGCGCACGAGTTGACGACGGCGCCTGAGATCCTCCGTGATACGCAGGGACGGGTGACGCATTTTGTGGCCTCGCTCGGTACCTCGGGCACGGTCATCGGCACGGGGCGTGGCCTACGGGCGCACAAGCCGGACGTGGAAATCGTCGCGGTTGAGCCGGACTCGCCGTTCCATGGGCTCGAGGGCATGAAGCACCTGGAGTCGAGCATTGTGCCGGCCATCTACGACCCTGACGGCCGCGACCGTACGGTGTTTGTACAGACGGAAGCCGGCTGGGATATGGCGGAGCGGCTCGCCGCCGAAGAAGGCATCGCGGGCGGCTATTCGTGCGGTGCCGCTGTCTTCGCGGCGCTCGAGATCGCCCGAAATCTGAGATCGGGCGTGGTGGTGTGCATCTGCCCTGACCACGCTGACCGATACGTCGCCCCCCCGAAGAAGGAAGCATGAGCGCGTTTGCACATTCGTTGGCCCAGTCGGGCTTGGTTCCGGATATGTATCGCGCCGTCGAGCCCGCGTACCCGCACGAGGGTTGTGGGTTTGGGTTCGAGATCGACGGCGCGCTCGCGCATCTGCCGACGGTGAACCGTGCGCAACAGCTGCACGAGAAGGACCCGGAACGCTATCCCCGCGGGGCGGCTGATTGGTTCGAGCCGGACATGAAGCCGTGGTTGCGCGCCCAGCGTGAAGGCGGCGTGCCCCGCTTGATCTACCACTCGCACCCGGACGTCGGCGCGTACTTCTCGCAAGGCGACTACGACTCGGCCGTGGTTCGGACGGAGTCCGGCGAGGTGGTGGAGCGCCATCCGGGTGTGCATCACATGGTGGTGAGCGTGCGGGCGGGCCGAGCAGACGGCGCCAAACTGTTCCTGTTCGACACCGCGACGGCGACGTTCGCGATGGTCGCCGAGTTTGATGAAAGCGGCGCGCTGGTTCCCGGCGCGGTCGCGTAGCACGGGGTGTGCGTCGCACCTGCACGCACACTACGCTTGCTCTGAGTCTCCAGCCGCATAGGATGGCGACGTTCCCAATCGGTGTGTGTTGGGGTGCCTCGTGTCGAGAGACGCTCATGAACAATGAAATCTGCCGTCGCGGGCCCCGGTTGCTCGCGCGTCTGTTGTGTACTCTCGCCGTGATTGGAGCCGCACCTGCGTGGGCGGATGACGCCGCGACCTACGCTGGTTTTAGTGACCGATTGGACGCCATCGAGCGCTCCGCCGGCACGCTGGGCTCGCTCGAGTTTTCTCCGTCGTCGGTCAGCGTTGGCGCGCTGGCGAACGGCTTGCGGGACCCTGAGGCGGCGTCGGAGTGGATTCAGGAGAATCTCACTTTTGACCCGTATGAGGGCACGCTGCGTGCTAGCCGCGGAGCGCTGTTCTCAATGGGTGGAAACTCCCTGGACCGCGCGTTGTTGCTGGCTGAGATTTTGGACGCGATGGACATCGATGCGCGCATCGCCGTTGGTACGCTGGAGGACAGTCAGGCGCGCGCGCTGCTGAACTCCGCGGCGGTTGGCGGCAGTTTGGCCGGTGACGCGGTGCCTTCGGAGGTGTCGCCCTACGACGCGGGCGCGAACGGCCGCGTGCGGGGCGTTGTGTCCCGACACTATTGGGTGCGCGCGGACCTGCGCTCGGGGACGACGGACATTGACCCCACGTTTCCGGGGCTCGCTTTCGGAGAAGCCGCGACAGAAGCAGACGATGAGTTCGCGCCCTCGGAGGTACCGGAGAACGTGACGCGTCGCGTGACCGTCGGCGTGTATTTTGAGACCAATGGTACCGATGGTGGCGTGGCGCTGTCACACTCTGCGCCGCTGTCCGAGTTGGCGTACCGCAACACAACGCTGACGTTCGAGCACACGAACAACAACCACCTGATTCCGGTGTTCGACTTCGCCGGCTCACCTGAGCGCGGCTCGCGGATCCCCCTGGTGGGCCTGCAGCGGGTGTGGGTGCAGGTCGTGTTCGCGATCGGCAACGTGGAGCGTCGTGTCGTGCGCGATCTGTACGTGGAAGGGAGCATGCCGGACCTCATGCGTCGCGACGCTCAGGTGTACTCGATCGTCATGACGCCCGGATTTGTGGGTACGGACTACTTCCACGCTGTGCTCGCCACGCTGCTCGGTAACTTTGGCGACAGCGCGCGTTCGCTGCGTTCGGTGATTTCGGACGAGATCGACATCGACGTGGCGCAGACGGACATCAGCCCCGCGTTGGCGACCGCCGCGCAGCAGCACATCGGCACCTCGCTCGGCATCATCTCGCTGGCCTTCGCGCACGCGTCTGACCGCATGGCGGTTCGCATTGGCCGGTCGATGGGCGTGCGCCCGTACTACACGGAGCCGCGCGTCATCATCACGTCGGCATACCGCGACGGCGCTACGCTGGAGTATCAGCTCGACATCCGCACCAATTCGATCGACGCGGTCCCGAACGCTGGTGTTCCGGCGTCGGTCGTTCCGGGGTTCCGGTCGATTCGCGGACGTCTGGCGTCTGCGCTCGCGGGTTCGGTGGTGGAGCGATTGACGGGCTCCCCGGCGCAGTCGGTGGACGAGGTGTTCGCGATGGCGGCCGAAGAGGGCGCCAGCGTGATCACCGTGCACCCGGGCACGGTTCGGCGCGTGAGCTCGCTGTCGTACACGGCCGAAGCGGTTCGCCGGCTGACGGCTGAGGTGAATGATATGGGCAACTTCGCGATGGCCCCCAACCGTGTGCCCGCGGCCGCGGGTGGTGGGCTCGCGTGGTGGAGAATCGTTCCCACGACGGGCGCGATTCTTGGGGTGACGGAGCATGGCGGCCAGGACGCGGTCACGTTCTTCCCGGCCGGTTTCCCGGAGTCTCAAGGCGGGTCACCGCGTGTCCAAGTTGTGGACGCGGTGCTCACGCTGCTCGACGCTGTCACGAGCGCTGCGGGAACACTCGACGGAGACACGTTGGACCAGGACGCGCTCGCCTGCGAGGCCGCTTGCGATGTCGGGACGATGCGGCAGAGCGTCTGCTCGGACGAGCGCGAGCGCTCGGTTCCGCGGCTAAGCTCGTGCCTCCGGGGCGCCTCCACGCGAGACTCTGGGAGCTTGGTTGCGATCGGGACCAGCTGCTCGTCTCAGCTGTTCACGTTCTACTGCGGTGCCGCGACCCTGACGGCGTTCGTCGAGGGTGGCCTTCACTTTGAGATCGGGCTTAGCCCCGGCGTTCCGGTGCCGTTTGCATCGCCCACGCCGTTCGACTGGGGCAGCTGCAGCTGCGAGTAGGTCGGTCGGATGCCGGCGTGCGCGGCCAGCTTCACCTGTTGGGTGCCTCTGGTCGCTAGAGCGTGTTGAGGTTGCCCGCTGCGGCGACCGAGAAGCGACCGTTCGCCTTCCGCTCCACCCGCATGAACGCGTGCTCGGGGTCGTGCTCGAGTGCGATGACCCAGTCGTTGTCGACCGCGTTGGCCAGCAACTCAGCCTTCTCGGCGCAGGTGGTGAGCGGCGCGACGTCATAGCCCATCACGTACGCTACCGGGGTGTGGCCGGCGGTGGGGATCAAGTCGGCCACGTAGACGACGGTCTTTCCGAAGGCGTTAAACTTGAGCATCTGCATGCCGGGCGTGTGCCCGTTGCTGACGATGACCTCGAGCCCGTCGAACAGGGTGCTGTGGCCGTCCACGAGTGTGAGGTTCGGGGCCGCTGGGGTGCCTAAGAAGCTGAAGTTCTCGTCGCGGTAGGAGCCCGCGTCCCGGACGCTCGGCGCGTGGGCCCAGACCCAGTTGCTCCGCTGCACCCAGTGCATGGCGGTCGGAAACGTGGGGCGGAGCGTGCCTTTGGCATCCCGCAGCGTGAGTCCGCCGGCGTGGTCGAAGTGCAGGTGTGTGAGCACCACGTCGGTGATGCCATCGGGATCAATGCCGCGGGCGCGGAGATGTTCGCGCAGGCCGCCGTTGTGTTGGCGGACGCTGTAGATGTCGCGCTCCTTGGCGTTCCACTTGGTCCCCATTCCGGTGTCGACGAGCACCTTTTTGTCGCCGATCTCAAGGTATAGGCAGCGGGCGGCCATCGCGATGCGGTTCTGCAGATCGGCCGGGTTGGTGCGCTGCCAAAGTGGCTTAGGGACGATGCCGAACATCGCGCCGCCGTCGAGGCCGAAGTTGCATTCGACGACGGTGTCGAGACGTTGGATAGAGGTCGACATGAGGTACCGTTGGAGTGGAGGCGTGCTGGACGAGAGTCGTGTCGATTCGTTGTGCGGACAAGCCCTGGGGGACGTGGTACACGATCGGGGTTGATTGCGTCTCGCTTGTCGCAGTCCGTTCGCCACGTTGACGTTGGTCCTCATTTGAATCGTCGAAGCGCCATTCTGCTGGGGCTCCTGGCCCTGATTGTAATGCTGGCTGTGCTGCCCTCGCTGCTCCAGCGAGCGCCGGTCACGATGCATGACATCGCGGATCCGGGCACTGAAGCGTTGACGCAGATCTTTGGCTCGCAGGACGCCGAGGCGGACAGCGATGCGTCTGTGGCGCCGCCGGAGCGTGACGCTGCGCTCGACGTGGCCGTGGGTGGCCAGGTTGTGCTGCCATCGGGAGAGCCGGCGGCAGGTGCGCGGGTGACTGCGGTGGCGCCCAATACCGACGTGGTACACGAGGTGGTCACCGATTCCGGCGGCATGTTCGCGTTCGAGCAGCTCGCGCCCGGCCCTTATGTGGTCGAAGGTGAGCTTGCCGGTTACGGGCCCGCGATCGCGCTCGGCGTTGAGGTCGGCCAGACCCAGCTGCGGCTGACGCTGCAGTCCGGCCAGGAGATTCAAGGTTTGGTGACCCGCGGCGATGAGCCCGTGCCCTTCGCCGTCGTTCACCTCGGCGGACCGGGCACGTTCCCGCAACGCGCGGTGGTGGCGGACTCTCGCGGGCAGTTTACGTTGGCTGGGCTGCGGTCCGGTCGCTACGAGATCATCACGACCGCAGACGGGTTCGGCAGCGGGTTTGGCGGCCGTATTTCGGTCGATGAGCCAACGGGCGACGCCGCGCGTTTAGACGTCCCTGTGTTCCGTGCGGCGATGAACCGCGTGCAGATTGTGGACGCTACGACGCAGATCCCGGTGGTGACGGCGGTGATCACGCTGTCGGAGGGCCCCATGCATGTGTTGTCGCTCAGCGAGACGGCGCGCGGTGGCTACTCAGAGATCGATTTCCTCCCCCGCGGCGATTACCACGTGCGCGTGCGCTCTCCGGGCTATTTGCCGTACTCCGGCGTGCTGCGTATTTCGGGGTCTGAGAGCGACATCACGATCGAGATGCAGAGCGGGGCGACGGTGCGTGGCACGGTACGAGATGCGGTCGGAAACCCGGTCAGTCGCGTGTCGCTGACCGCCGTGGTGACGACGCCTGAGAACGCCCGATGGGAGCTTCGCGAGACGCTGTTCGATGACTTCCACCGGCTCGTGCGCCCCGACGGGACGCCGTTCTGGATTCCGTCGTCCGTGTATCGGACCGAGTCGGACGGTCGCTTCTCGCTGTCGGGCCTGCCTCCTGGGCAGGCGCGTATCATCGCCTCACATCGTGACTACGCGGTGGCGGTGAGCTCGGAGCTACAGCTCGAAGTGAACACCGTTTACGAGCCCGTGAACTTGGTCATGCAACCAGGGCGACGGCTGCGGGGACGCGTGGAGGATGGCGCCGGTGGCGCGGTGGCCGGGGCGTTCGTGTCCGTACGTCCGCCGAACGTGCCGGGCTGGGCTTCCCCGGTCGGCGCGGTCACCTCAGCGGTGGGCATTTTCGATCTGGCCGACCTGCCGGAAGACGTGATCGTGCATGTGCGGCACCCGGAGTTCGCGTCGACGGAGATGCGGATCTCGATCCCTGCGGACGGGCTCGACGACTTCATCATCCGCCTGAGCGGGGACCAACTGCCGGCGTTGAGCGGACGGTTGTTCACCAGCCGAGGTCGTCCGGCGGTCGGCGCGCTGATCTGGCTTATGGCCGGGGAGACGACGCTTCCGGCGTGCCAAGCGACCGTGGGCGCCGACGGCTGGTTCCGCGCCACGCACTGCTCAAGCGTGCCCGAGACGTTGATCGCATCGTACGCCGACCACGCGCCGCTGACGGCGGAGATGGCGGGCGATGAGCCGCGCGACTGGGAGATGCCGATCGGTGGTGAACTCGAAGTGCTGAGTCGCGGGACGCCGGTTGTCGTCACAGTGGAGCCGCGCTTCTCGCTGCCCCTGGCGCATTGGGTCCGCCCTCAGATTACGTTGGATAGTTGGAGCCGTGAGCTCGTGACGCACGTGGCCGCCGGCGGCTACCGCGTGACGTGCAGCGCTGACGGCTTCGACGACGGGGTCATCGATGTGATGGTTCAGGACGGCGGTCGAACGGAGGCTGCGTGCCCGAACTCGTCGCGCATGGTCGACTTCCCGATCGTGGTCGTCGATCCGCAAGGGGCGCCCGTTTCGGGAGCGGTGGTGTTCGTTGACCGAACCGACCCGCCGTTGCGCGCGGTGACCAACGAGCGCGGCATCGTGATGGTCCGCGCCCGTCCCGGGCTGTGGCTGAACGGCGAGGCGATGCACGACCAATGGGGACACGGATACCTGCAGTTCTACTCGCACTATGAGGAGCAGACGCAGCCGCCACGGATCGTGCTGGAGGACCCCATCGGGGGCGACGCGCCCGAGACCATGCTCGACGCGCTCGAGACGTGGGGCGTGCGCGCGCAGGCCGATGGGAACGGCATGATTGTCGACACGGTGATCGACGGTACGCCGGCCGCGGGTATCGGGCTGCGCCGCCTGGACCGCCTGCTGTGGGTGCGCCCCATGAACGAGTTCAGGCTGTCCGTCGGAGCGCGGCGCGATGGCGAGCTGCTCACCTTTGAGCTTGTGCGGGAACCCGGTACGCCGTGATTCCTCCTACGACCGAGGCCAACCGATGACCGATAGCTCCGACGCGACTCCCGCGAATGAAACCTCGCCAGCGGCGCCCATCGCGCTGGTCCTCATCGGCAACGAGCTACTGAGCGGCAAGGTGTCGGACCTGAACGGTGGGTACTGTATCCGCCGCTTGGCTGAGGTGGGTGGTCGGCTCGGTGAGATTCGCGTGATCCCCGACGACCCCGTCGAGATCTCGCGTACGGTCCGGGCGCTGAGCGAACGCTTCGCGTGGGTCATCACCAGCGGCGGCATCGGTCCAACGCACGACGATATCACTATGGCGGCGATCGCCGACGCGTTCGCCCTTGAGCTTCACGAAGACGCCGAATTGCGCCGCCGAATCGAGCAGCGTTTCGTTGGAGACGCGGACAAGCAGCGGGTCTGGGCGCGCATGGCCCAGGTGCCGACAGGCTGTGAACTCATCGGGCTCGCGACCACCGTGTGGCCGGTGTACCGCGTGCAGAATGTGTTCGTGCTCCCGGGCGTCCCGCAGATCTTCGAGCTCCAATTCGACGCGATTCGGGATCGGTTCTCAGGCAAGCCGCGGGTGCAGGCCACGATGTACGTAACCGAGGGCGAAGGCGTGATCGCCGACCCGCTGACGGCGGCCACGGACGTGTTCGAGGACGTCGATTTTGGCTCCTACCCCGTGCATGGAAACGCCGATTACCGCACCCGCGTGACCGTGGAGGCGCTGGACCCTGCGCGGGTCGAATCGGCCGTGGCGTGGTTGCGCGAAGCGCTCCCGGCAGGCGTGGTGCACATGGTCACCACCGGCGAGCGCGAGCTGCGGGACTAGCTACCTGCTAGAGGCTAGCGGACGTCTTCGACCAGGCCGGTCGCATGCAGGTACAGGTCGGTCAGGGCAGGGTGCTCGGCGGGGATGACCGCCTTAAGCCCCGCGCTGTCGTAGTCGCCTACCTGGGTGCCGCCCGACACGATGATCACGCGGTCGGCCATCGACTGCACCATGTCGAGGATGTGGCTCGAGAGCAGCACCGCGCCGCCGTCGTCGCAGTAGGCGCGCAGGGCGTCTTGCAGCGTGCGGGTGGATTCGGGGTCGAGGCCGGTGAACGACTCGTCGAGCAGCACGAGCGGCGGGTTCGCGACCATGGCGCAGGCCACCGCGAGCTTGCGCTTCATGCCACCGGAGAACTCGCGGACTAGGCGGCCGCGCGTGTTGTTCAGGTGGGTGAGGGCGAGCCAGTGTTGGATACGGCCTTCGAGTACATCATCCGATACGCCGCGGATGCGGCCCACGATACGAAGCGTCTCCTCCCCGGTCAGGTACTCGAACATCGAGAGTTCCTGGGGGGTGAGCGCGCACAGGCGCTTGGCGTCGGCGGCGTCGTGGATCGGAGTTCCGGCGATCTCGATCGTGCCGCCGTCGCTGACTTGCAGGCCGGCGATGGTGCGCATGGTGGTCGATTTACCAGCGCCGTTGGGACCGATCAGGCACGCGAGTTCGCCGGCCATGACCGAGAATGAGAGGTCGCTGATGGCCACGTACTTGCCGTAGCGCTTCGTGAGTCCGTCTACGCGGAGAGCGGCGGTCATGAGTGCACCGGAGCGGTAGGAGAGGTGGTGGAGCGCGCGATGAAGGCGAGGGCGGCGGCGGCGGAGGCGACCGCGACAGCCAAGCCGGCCCAGAGCGCGAATGAAAACGCGGCCGCGGTGACGCCCGTCGCGATGGCGCTCCACGCGAGGCGCGTGCGCTCGGATTCAGGGTGGCGCGATGCGGCTGCGAGCGAGAGCGCGGCGCCGGTAACCACAACATACGCTGCGATTTGCAGCGCGCTTTGAACGCCCATCCCGATGCCGACGAGCAGCAGCGGTGTGGCGTGTCGACCGAGCTCAGAGGCCGTCGCTAGCACGCGGGCGGATTGCCGCGTTTGCGCGGGCGCGAGCATGTCTGCGAAGCCGAAGCGCTCTTCGCCGTGCAGCTGTAGAAGGCGACGGTACGGAGAGACGACGACGGCCAGCCAGGCGCCGAGCGCGAGACCCAGCCCGGTGCCGGAGAGGCTGTCGCGGCCGGCCCAACCGACGAACAACGCGATGGCGGCGATCAGCCAAGTGCCGACGCGCAGGAACGGAGTGGAGCGGGCCAGCTGCAGCCGGTCTTTTCGGTACAGTAGCGCGCCGGCGTCGCCGAGCCAGCGCTCGACTTTGGACAGCGGCTGCGGTCCTTCTTGGAAGTATGCGTAGCCGGTGTCGATGCGATGCGACTCGGCGTCGAGGAAGCGGGCCTGGAGCGCGTCGTGGGAGGTCGCGTAGGCCCGGAGCGCGTACAAACCGAGGCCGATGGCGACGACGAGCGGCACGCCGAGACCGAACATGGTGGCGCGCGTGATCTCGACCGCGCCGGTGCCCGTGAGGGCGGCGCCAGCGGAGCGGAGCGGATCTTCGGCGCCCAGTTTCGCCAACAGCAGCAGCGCTGAGGCTGCGCCGAACGCCGCGCCGGGAGCGAAGTGGGCGGCGGCATCGGTGGACGCGCCGCGCCGAGCGTCTGGCGACGAGGCGACGGTGGCGACGCCGGCTCCGACGACGACCGCGAAGCCGACGAGCGGCACCACGAGTGTGGCGACGATCCCGAACAAGGCGGTGCATAAGAATGGTGCGAGGCCTCCCGGGCGGAACGCGGCGGGTGCCACAAACGCGAGCACGAGGGCGTTGCCCGCAAGGGCCTCAAACACGCAGGTGCGCAGTCGGTCTAAGCCGACGGCGCCGCCGGCGAGCGGGAGCATACGGAGGGCCGCGGCGTCGTGCGTTCGGTACAGCACCTCGAGCACGCGGAAGGTGGTGAACGCTGCGACGAGCACGCATCCGTTGAACGCGGATTCGAGGACCCAGCCGCCCCAATGGGTGACGCCGCCGTGGGTGGCGGGCGCGATCTCACCGGGCGCCGCCAAGGTGCCGAGCACGGCGACTCCGACGAGGACGGCGAGCGCGGTCGCGGGTCGCACGCTGGGTGGTCGTTTGCCGCGCAGGGTGGAGAGCAGTCGCGCGGTCTCCCGCCAGGACGTGCCGGCGGTGTTGCGCGAAGATGGGTTGTCAGACTGGCTCATCGGCCGAACGTGGGGATCTCTGGCGCCTGCACCGGCGCGAAGCCGTCTGTCGCCGGCGGAGGGGCTGGGCGTCTGCCGTAGGGGTTCACGTACACGGGCGCAGGGGCGCCGCGCCGGCCCATGACGGCATCGAGCTCGCGTTCGATGGTCGCCTGCCGTTGCGCGGCAAGATCGGCCAGCGGGCTGATGGGGTGCCGTCGCAGGAACTCCTCGTACAGAATCTGCGCGCCGTCGTAATCGCCGCGCACGTAGCGCAGCTCGGCGTTCTCAAACAGCGCAGTCTCTTCGAGCATGCTGGCGTCACAAGCATACAACGCTGTGCATGCGAGCAGAATCAGCAATGGAATCGTGCGATGCACCGTGTTAGAGGCGGCGGCTATTGGCATCCGTCAGGTGCGCCGCGTCGGCGCGTGAGGGTGTTCGCGCAACAGCGCGTGAGTGGTGTGCATGGAGCAGGTGTCCGAAAGTTTCAAGTCTGGACTGGTCGCGATCGTCGGCCGCCCCAATGTGGGCAAGTCTACGTTGATGAACGGCATTCTTGGCGTGCGTCTTTCGATCGCCACGTCGCGGCCGCAGACAACACGCAACCGGATCCTCGGCGTTCATACCGTCGCGGATCGCGGTCAGATCGTGTTCGTCGATACGCCCGGCATTCATGCGGCGCATAGCCTGCTGAATAAGGCGATGGTCGGCGCGGCCTATGAAGCGGCCAACTCCACCGACGTGGTGGCGATGGTCGTCGAGGCCAACTCGGTCGTGAAGGGCAAAGGCCCCGCCATCTGGGGCGCCGATGCCGATATCCTCAATCGCTTGGGCGAGACGCCCGAGGTGCTGGTCATCAACAAGATCGATCAGCTCCGGCGCAAGGAAGACATCCTGCCAGCGATCGAGCGCATCTCGTCGGAGTACAACTTCCAGAGCATCGTGCCGGTGTCCGCGCTCAAGCAGTCCAACGTGGACCGCCTGGTCGACGTGCTCCTCGAGAAGCTCAACCCGGGGCCGATGCTGTACCCCGAAGACATGATCACCGACCGCGCCGAGCGATTCGTCGTGGCGGAGATTCTTCGGGAGCAGGTGCTGCGCCAGACCCGCGACGAGGTGCCTTACGGTGTCGCCGTCACGCTGGACGAGTTCGTGGACTCGCCGGAAGGCAAACTGCACATCAAAGCTGTGATCCACGTGGAGCGCGACAGCCAGAAGGGCATCATCATCGGAAAGGGCGGTCGCATGCTCAAGGTGATTGGCACCGAGGCGCGCATCGCGATGGAGCGGTTCTTCGACAAGCCCGTCGACCTACGCACGCTCGTGCGCGTGGAGTCCGATTGGTCGCTTACGGAGCGTGGACTCCACCGATTCGGCTACGGTCGGGAGGAGATCTAATGAGTATGATCGTACGTCCGATGGACGACAAAGGTGTCCCGCTGGTTGCGATCGTGGGCCGTCCGAACGTGGGCAAGTCCCGTCTGTTCAACCGGCTCACCCGCACGCGCCACGCGATCGTGGAGGACATGCCCGGCGTGACCCGCGACCGGCAGTACGGCGACGCCAAGTGGGGCAACCGGCGCTTCCAGGTGGTGGACACCGGCGGTTTCGAGCCCGAAGCGACCGACATGCTGCTGGTGCAGATGCGCGAACAAGCGCAGCTGGCGATGGAGCAAGCCGACATCATCATCTTCGTGATGGATGGCGTGGCTGGATTGCTCCCGGCTGACATCGAGATCTGCAACCTGCTGCGTCGCACCGACAAGCCCGTGCTCACGGCGGTCAACAAGATCGACGCCGAGAAGCACGAGGCCTACGTCGGCGATTTCTACACGCTCGGCCTTGAGCAGGTGTTCCCCGTGTCGGCCGAGCATGGCCGCAACATGGATGAACTGCTCGACGCGGTGCTCGAGCTGGTACCGGTCGACGAGTCATACGGCGAGCCCGACGACGAGCTGATCCGCGTGGCTGTGATCGGCAAGCCGAACGCCGGCAAGTCGAGCCTCGTGAACCACCTGCTCGGCGAAGAGCGTTTGCTCACCAGCGACGTGCCGGGCACGACCCGCGACTCGATCAACACGTACGTGGAGTACGAGGGCCGCAAGTACCTGTTCATCGATACGGCGGGTGTTCGGCGGAAGCGCTCGATCGGCCACCAGGTCGAGAAGTACAGCGTCGTGCACTCGTTCAAAGCCGTCGATCGTGCCGATGTGGTGCTCTACGTGGTGGACGCCACGGAGGGTGTCGTCGGGCAGGACCAGCGGCTCGCCGGACTCGTGGATACCAAGGGTCGCGGCATGGTGATCCTGCTGAACAAGTGGGACCTAGTCGAGAAGACGCACAAGACCGCGGATGAGTACATCCAGGCCGTGCGCGACCACGTGAAGTTCTTCCCGAACGCGCCCATCATGACGATGTCGGCGCTCACGGGGCAGCGGATGCACCGCGTGCTGCCGCTGGTGGATGAAGTCCACGCGCAGTTCGTGCGACGGATTGGCACCGGAGAGCTGAATCGCTGGATCGAAGCGGCGCTTCGTCGTAACCCGCCCAAGGCCAAGGGCGCGAGTCGTCTGAAGGTCTTCTACGTATCTCAGGTTTCGACCCGCCCGCCGACGTTCATGCTCGTGGTTAACAGCCCCGAGCTGGTGCACTTCAGCTATCATCGCTATCTCGTCAACTCGCTGCGCGAGGCCTATGGCTTCACCGGCGTACCAGTGAAGATGTTCTTCCGGGGACGAGGAAAGAAAGAGGAATTCTCATCATGAGTGACGAACTAAAGCCGTTCTACAAGGCGTTCCGCGTCGCGGATGTGAAAGTGGTTCATTCGATGGTCGAGGCGGGCATTGAGCTCGCCGGCGCGACCTTCAAGAACATGACCACGGGTGGCTTCGACCTCCGCGAGGCCAAGTTTGGCAACACGGAGTTCGAGGACAGCGTGTTGTCGCGCGTGAACTTCGCCGAGGCCGATCTGGCCGGCGCGTACATGCACGGTACGACGTTGGTCGAGTGCGATATGAGCGACGCCGACCTGGACGGCGCCGCCTTCGAAGGCTGTGTCTTCAAGGACTGCAACTTCACCGGCGCGAACCTGGACGCGACCGAGATGACCGGATGCGAGTTCGACGGCTGCACGATCTCCGATGTCACCCTGGAAGGGGCGGCGTGGGAGTCGATCACCGTGAACGGCGGCAAGGTCGAGAAGATCAGCGGCGCGGGCGAGTGGACCTCCGTGGTCATGCGCGACACGGAGTTTGGCGAGCTCGACACGTCTGCGATGACGCTCAATCGCTGCACCACGACCGCGACGCCGGTACCCGGTGGGTTCGAGGCGCTGTCCGGTCGCCGCACGCGCATCGGGTAACTGTCCGAAAGTTCGGAACAAAGTTTGTGTCAGAAGCAGGCCGCGCAACCCATGCGTGGCCTGCTTCACTTGACAGATTAGGGGCATTTCACCCACGGTAGGGCTTCCTCCCACCTGATCTGGCCACCGTTCTATGTTCCCGACCAATCGGCGTTTTCTCGCGCTTGCTTCGCTCTCGCTCGTCGTCGCCCTTGGGGTGACTGTTGCGGCTCAAACTCAACCTGAGCCTGACGATATTGTGCAGGTGCAAGGGGCGGAAGGTGAGGCCAACGCGGCGGCAGAGGTCGAAGCGGCAGAGGTCGTCACGGAGGGGGAATCGGAAGCGGCGGCGAACTCGGATGGCCCGCACGCAGAGGATAGGCGGTCCGGTTTCGAGGAGTCGATCGACGCGGTCTTCGCGACAATGGTCGGCTGGATGATGGTCGTCCTGTTCTTCAATATCCCCGGCATTCAGGCCGCCGACGGCTCCGGTATCCCGTTCATTGTTGCGTGGTTGTTCCTCGGCGCGGTCGTCTTCACGTTCTGGATGCGCTTCATCAACCTGCAGGGTTTCAAGCACGCGCTGCTCGTGGTCCGAGGCACGTTCGATGACCCGGAAGCCGATGGCGAGGTGAGCCACTTCCAAGCGCTCTCCAGCGCGTTGTCGGCGACCATTGGACTCGGCAATATCGCAGGCGTCGCCTTCGCGGTGTCTCTGGGCGGCCCGGGCGCCGTGTTCTGGATGATCGTCGCGGCGCTGTTCGGCATGACCTCGAAGCTCGTGGAGTGCACGCTCGGCCAGAAGTACCGCGCGATCGACGAAGACGGTCAGGTGCTGGGCGGCCCCATGCGCTACTTGGACGTCGGTCTCGCGAAGCGCGGAATGCCGCGGTTGGGCAAGTTCCTGGCCGTGATGTTCGCCGTGTTCTGCATCGGCGGCTCGTTCGGCGGCGGCAATATGTTCCAGGTGAACCAAGCGTACCTGGCGCTCGACTCCGTCACGCCGTTCCACGTGTCTGCGCCCGTCTTTGGCATCGTGATGATGGTGCTCGTCGGTATCGTGATTCTTGGCGGCATCCGGCGCATCGCAGCGACGGCCGAGAAGATCGTGCCGCTGATGTGCGGCATGTACATCGTGGCCGCGCTGTTCGTCGTGTTCATGAACTACGACCAGATCGGGTACGCCATCGGCTCCATCATGTCCGACGCGTTCAGTGGCGAAGCCATGGGCGGCGGTCTTGTCGGCGTCATGATCATGGGCATCCGGCGCGCGGCGTTCTCGAACGAAGCGGGCATCGGTTCCGCCGCCATCGCTCACGCTGCGGCCAAGACCAAAGAGCCCGTGCGCGAAGGCCTGGCGGCCATGCTTGGACCGTTCATCGACACCATCGTGGTCTGCACGACGACCGGTATCGTCATTGTGGTGTCGGGGGTCTTGGACAACCCGGCGACCGCTTCGCTGGAAGGCGCCACGCTGACCGCGGCCGCGTTCAAGACGGTCATCTCGTGGTTCCCGGTCGTGCTGACCGGCGCCATCATGCTGTTCGCGTACTCGACGATGATCTCGTGGAGCTACTACGGCGAGCGCTGCTGGACGAACCTGTTCGGCCCGAAGTCGACGACCGCCTACCGCATCGTGTTCCTCGGCTTCATCTTCGTTGGTGCCGTATCGAACATGAGCTCGGTCTTGGACTTCTCGGACCTCATGATTCTGGCGATGGCGTTCCCGAACATCCTCGGCTTGTACATTCTGGCCGGCGAAGTCCGCACGGATCTGGACTCGTACATGTCGCGAATCGACACGTTCAAGCGCTTCAAGTAGGCGACCGCCGAGGCCTCTTTGATGGGGCCTCGCGCGTTGAGTCTAGAGGCCGCGCAGGTCGAAGATGCGAGACACGCGCAGGGCAAACACCGAGTAGCCGGGGAACCCGAGCGTGTCGTCGAGCACCACGTGCCACGCGATCTCGGCGCCGAACGCCCACTCTCGAGAGTGCCGGTAGTCGACGCCGAGAGCGGTTCGCATAGCGAATCGAGGACCGTTGGGTCCGATCGGACCGCCGCCGTAGACCACGCCCGGCATGATGCTGATGGACGGCACCACTTGGGTGACGTCGAGGGTGAGCGCGGCGCCGGCGAATGCGCTCAGGACGGTCGATGCGGTGTGTGCCTCGGGGGCGTCGGCGATGGGGAACAGGCGGTGGGCCCCCAGCCTTGCGCCGAGCGAGATCCACGAGCTCGCCCCCCAGAATGACGACACGCTGCCGCCCACGCCGCGGTTGGTCGCGCGGAAGTTTGGCGCGGCCGCGAACTCGGGGCTGACGGTCACAAAGACCTCGTCTTGTCCGGCCTGGGCGTGTGCGTCGCGGGGGTGTCCTATGAGAACGAGCGCGAGCAGGGCCAGCGCCGCAAGATGCCTGCTTGACAGCAAAATTGCCGAGCGGCTATAGCACGGCGGCCTTGCGGCTGGAGACACTGGCCGCAGTTGACGGCGCGAGAGAAAGATGGCGATCAAGATCAAGAAGCAGAAGGCGGAAGAGGCAGAAGTCGAAGTCCTATTGGATGAGCCTGACCAAGTATTGGCGGCCACTCAAGAGACCTTCGGATGGCTGCAGGAAAACCGCAACATGGTCATCGGCGCGCTCGGCGTGTTGGTGGTCGGCATCATCGTTGGATCCCTGATGTGGGAGTCGCGCTCAGCTGGCAAGGTGGAGACCGCCGCGCCGCTGCTGCAGGCCCTCGCGACGGCCAACGCGCCGATCGGTGCGGAGAACGGACAGTTCGCGACCGAGCGTGATCGCGCCAGCGCCACGAGCGCCGCGCTTCCGAGCGGTGGCGACAGCTTCGTTCTCGACGTCCTGACGGGCAGCACGCAATTGGCGCTGGGCGACGCGGCGACCGCTGCGACCGCATTTGGCGCTGCGAACGGCGCGATCGACGGTCCTGAGCGTGTCGCTGTGGCGTTCGGTCTGGCTGCCGCGCAAGCGGAGTCGGGCAACTTGGACGCGGCGATTGGCACGCTTGAGTCGCTCAGCGACACGGACGCTGCGCCGGCCGCCGCGCTGCAGATCGCACGTTTGACCGATACGTTCGGCACGCCCGAGCAGGCGCTGACCGCCTACCGCGGCTTCCTGTCCGCCAACCCGGCGGGTCCGGGCACCGGAGACGTCGCGAACCGCGTCGTGCAGTTGGAGCTCGCGCTGGGCGTCGACCCGGTTGAGGTTGCTCCGACGGAAGAAGCTGACGCGGAGCCGAGCGAGGGATGAGATACCTAAGCGCTACGGCGTTTGTGTTCGCATGCGCCGTCGTCGCGGGTTGTGGTCTCAATCGATACGAAGTTCCGACGTCGATCTTGGCACTTGCTGAGTCGGATCTCGCACTTGAGATCGACTGGCGTGTCGGAGTCGGCGTCGATGCCGAGATTCTCGGCTCCGATGCCTACGAGCGCGGCGGGGTAGCAGTCGATGCGGGTCTCACCCGTGTTGTCGCGACGACCTCGCGCGGGACCGTGGTGAGCGTCGATGCGGTCACCGGTGAGTTGCGCTGGGAGATCGAGGTCGCGTCCGAGCCGTTCGCGGCTCCGCCAGCGATTCACGCCGGCATCGTCTACGTGGCCGGTCCCGATGGTGTGCTGCGCGCGCTCCGACTCGAGTCCGGCGGCGAGGTTTGGAACCGACCGCTGAACGACGTGTTCAACTCGGCGCCGGCGGTGGTCGGGACGAACGTCGTCGTGAACAGCGCCACCGGTAAGGTGTGGGCGGTCGATCGAACCACCGGCCGTCAGGTCTGGTCGTTCGAGCGTCGTCTACGATCCGCGCTGACCATCGCCGGCGGCGGTCAGGCCGTGGGCACGGGCAACTTGGTGTTGGCTGGATTCCCCGACGGCACGCTGGCGGCAATTCGCCCCGACGGAAACGCCGAGTGGTTGGCCGACTTGGCGTCGGGCGAAGATCGCCTCCGCGATGTAGACACGACACCACTGCTTGCCGATGGCGCAGCGTATGCTGCGTCGTTCTCGGGCGGCCTGCATCGCGTTGAACTGGCGACTGGTGCCATCACGTGGCGCGTGGAGTTGGAGGGGGCGACGTCCCCGCTGGCGGTGGGCGACTACCTGGTGACGACGACTGCGGATGGATTGATCGTGTGGCTGGACCCGGCGACGGGCGAGCTGGCGTACGAGCTTGAGATGGACGGTGATGACTGCGGCGCGTTGGTGCGGTGGGGCGATTACCTGTTCATGGCTGAGCAGCACGATGGCCTGTTTGTGATCGCAGCGTCGCGCCCGTGGATTCACGCGCGCTTCGCTCCGGACTCGGGTTTCTCGTCCCCACCGGTGGTGGGCGGCGGGCGGATCTGGGCGCTGAGCAACGGCGGCGTGTTGTACGGCGTGCGGATGGTGCCTCTGCGATAGACGGAGTGGGGTTCGCGGTGGGATTACATCGCGAATGCACCTACCTGTGTCGCTGGGCGCTAGATGCCGCTAGAGTAGGGGACGAATCGAGAGACTCGCGTTGACGCGACCGTTCGGCGTTCTCTAGAGTGCCGAAACCTACAGCTCCCCACCGCCGAACTATGGCCCGCAACTCCCTTTCCGTTGTCCTCTGTGCGCTCGCGCTCGTGCTCTCGGCTTGCGATGCAAGCACGGCCTCCGAGCCGGATGTACAGACGCTGAACCCGGACGTGCGCTCCGACGTCGATGCTGGCCCTAACGAGGTCGTAGAAGCGGACACGGACGGCCCGGTGGGCTGTATCGACCGCGACATGGACGGTTTCGGTACCAACTGTGAGCTGGGGCCGGACTGCAACGACGAGAACCCCGAGGTGAACCCGGACGCCGAAGAGATGTGCGCGGACGGGTTCGACAACAACTGTGACGGCGAGCGCGACGAGGGTTGCGTGTGCGTCGAGGGCAGCTCGCGGAGCTGCTTTGCCGGTGACGACACGGTGCGCGGCGTCGGTGATTGCCAGGTGGGCGCGCAAACGTGCTCGGACGGCGAGTGGACCCCGTGCTCCAACCGCACGCCGAAGGACGAGTTCTGCGACGGCAACGACAACGACTGCGACGGCGAGACCGACGAGGGCGTGACGAACGACTGTGGCGAGTGCGGGCCGGTGAACCTCGAGGTGTGTAACGACTACCTCGACAATGACTGCAACGGCGCCATCGATGATGCGGCCGCGTGCACCTGCGAAGGCCGCCAGAACCAGCCGTGCTACTCGGGTCCTCCGCGCACGCTGGGTTACGGTATCTGCCGCGGTGGTACCGCCGTGTGCGTCGGCGATCGGATCGACTCCTGCATCGGCGACGTGTTGCCCGAGCTAGAGATCTGCGACGGTTTGGATAACGACTGCGACGGCGAGACCGACGAGAACCTCGCGAACGCGTGCGGCGAATGCGGCGCGGAAGAGCCGATCGAAGTGTGTGACGGCGTCGACAACGACTGCGACGGCAATCTGGACGAAGGCCTGCTAAACCTCTGCGGAACGTGCGGTATCATCGACGTGCCGGAAGAGTGCGGCGACGGATTGGACAACAACTGCGACGGCTTGGTCGACGAAGGTTGCCAGTGCTTCCAGGGCGATGAGTCTTGCTGGCCGGGCCTGCCGTCACAGCGTGGCGTGGGCACCTGCCGCGACGGCGTGCGCGCGTGCAACAACACGGGCGAGTTCTGGCTCGCGTGCGGTGGCTACGTGCTGCCGGGCGTTGAGGTGTGCGACGGCTTGGACAACGACTGCGACGGCTTGATCGACAACGGTCGCGATGGTTGCAGCGTGTGCGGCACCGACACGGAGACCTGCGACGGGTTGGATAACGACTGCGACGGCCAGATCGACGAGTTCCTGCGCAACGCGTGCGGGCAGTGTCTTGAGGACGTGGCTCCGGAGGAAGCGTGTGGCATCACGTGCTGCGATGGCGTCGACAACGACTGCGACGGTCTCATCGACGAGGGTCTTGTGAACGCCTGTGGCTCCTGCGGCGAGGCCTGCTTCACGGCTTCGTGGGGCGACGAGCCCGGCGACTGGGACCTGGGCGAGAAGCAGGGTGTTGAAGTGAACGTCGAAGGTCGTCTGCGCATCGGTAGCTCGTTCTCGGGCCTGCCGTACCTGTGGGTAGCCAACTCCGGCGAAGCGACGGTGTCGAAGATCAATACGGAGACGGCGCGCGAAGAAGCGCGCTACCCCACCGGCCAGAGCCCGAGCCGAACGGCCGTCGACTTCGACGGTAACGTGTTCGTCGCGAACCGTGCGTTCAGCGCTCAGGGTACCGTTACGCGTGTCGACGCGCGCGACTGTGTCGGCGCCGCTTGTGTGCGCTACACCGCGCCGGTCGGACCGAACAACGCGGTCCCCCGCGGCATCGCGGTCGACGAGGAAGGCTTCGTTTGGGTTGGCACGTACAACGACGAGACGCTCCGCCGGATCGACCCGAGCACCGGCATCGTGATTGAGGAGTACAACGTCGGACACGAGGTGTACGGCATCTCGATCGACGCCGAGGGTATCGTTTGGTTCACCAGCCTGCAGATTCCCGACTTCACGGGCGGCATGCTCGGCGCGTTCGACACCGACGCCCGCAGCGTCATCGGGACCTGGACGATCCCCGGATGCTCGAACCCCTACGGCATCGCGGTCGACGGCGACGGCAACATCTGGATGGGCAACTACACCTGCAACAACCTGGTGAAGTTCGAGCGTCGCACGGACACGTTCAGCAGCTACAGCCTGCCGACGTTCGACCGTACGCGCGGCGTAGCGGTGGATGCCGACAACAAGATCTGGGTCGTCTCGTACGGCACAAACCGAATCGCGCGCTTTGACCCCGTGACCAACTCCTTCATCGGAAGCTACGAAACGTGTGAGGGCCCGATTGGAATCGGCGTCGCAGAAGACCGCCACGTTTGGGTCCCGTGCTACGGCTCCGACAACGTGTGGCAGATCAACTACGACGGCGCCTTCGTCAGCTCGGTGGATGTGGGCCGGAACCCGTACAGCTACTCCGACCTCACCGGCTTCCAACTCCGTAACTTCACGGCTCGCCGCGGAATTTGGCGTGTGGTCTTCGACTGCGAGCGAAGCTCGTGCACGTTCAACGAAGTGGCCATCACCGCTGAGATCCCGGCCGAGGCTGAAGTTCAGACGCGCGCGCGCGTGTCGAACAACGGCACCGAATGGTCTCCGTGGGCGGGCCCGTTCTTGGTGAACCCGGCGAACCTGGGCGGACTGCCGTCCGCTCGGTACGTGGAGATCGAAGTGCAGCTTCGAACGAGCAACCGTGCCATCAGCCCGTTTGTGGACCTCTGCGAGCTGCACTGGTCTCACCAGTAGCATTGCCCCAAAGCCCGGCTGCAGCGCGCGGCCGGCACAACGCAAGAAGGCACCGCGAACCCGCGGTGCCTTCTTGCGTTGTGCGCCGAACGATCGGCGGCCGTCTATCCGTTCAACCGTCTATGTGGACCCTATCGGCGCTTTCGCCAACCATCGCGGTCGGCGGGTGCCGGTCCCTTGATGATGCTCACGGCGTCGATCGCTTCGGGCATCTCGAAGGATTCTGCGAGCTCGGGCTCGGTGGGGAGCTCGATGGGGAAGTCGGGGTTCAGTTGGTAGTAGCCACGCCCGAACGGGATCGCGGTACGCATGCACTTCCGCTCACGGGTGGACGTGGTCCAGGTCGCCTCGGACGGCCAGTGGTCTGGCTGCAGCGGCTTGAACGCACCTGAGACCTCAGCCGCTGCTCGCACGCGGTAGAGGTAGTCGAAGACGTCGCTCTTTAGGTACAGGCGTCCGCCCGGTTTGAGCCGACGGGCCAGGATGCGCAGGAACACGGGGTCGAGAAGCCGCCTGGACTCGTGCCGCGGCTTCCACCATGGATCCGGAAAGAGCACGTAGAATGCGTCGACGGACGCCAGGGGGATGGCCACGGGCACTGCGAGCTTGGCGTCAGCGTGGACCAGGTGGGCGTTGTCGATGCCTCGTCGGGCGATACGCTCGGAACCGAAACGTACGTACTTGGGGCGCCACTCCATCCCGAGGACGACTTGGTCGGGGTAGGTCTGGGCGATGCCCTCGAGGAACGTGCCGCGGTTGGCGCCGAGCTCGATGTGGGCGGGCGTCCCCTCGGTGACGAAGCGGTCGCGCATCTCGACAATTGAGGCGAGCTCACGCTGCCGGTGCTCCAAGAACACGTCGTCGTAGGTGCTGTTCAGCTCCGCGCGGATGCCGGCGGAGACGGACTCATGAATCATGGTGTTACCTGCACTTGTGCTGCCAGGGAGGCCCGTTGCACCGCGCGCGCGACTGTCATCTGTGCGACCTGGGTCGCGAGCACAGGCGTAGCGATGCCGAGTCGAACCGTCGCAGGGCCGGGTTCTACGCCTGAGCCGTCGGGCGTCTCGGTGACGCCGGTGAACATCTGGCTGATGCCGGTGGAGATGCTGCGTTGTGACGTGACCATCACAACGAGCAGCGCGCTCATGACGACGACGGAAGCGATGACGCTCCCACGGCCGCCCGAGGACGGTGGTCGACTGCGGTACCTGGACCTGGACATGGCGTATCGAGAAGAGGGGTTATCGCGCGGGAGTGAAGTCGCGCAGTAGCAGTTCTAGTTCGACGCCGCGCGCACTTCTGACGACGCGCGGGTGGAACACGATATCGATGGGCCGCCGCAGCTCTTCGATGCGGGAGCCCATACCGAAACCGAACGCCGAGAAGGTCCGCTGCCCTTGTCGCAGACGCATGCGGACGTTCTTACCGCCCACGCATCGCGCTTGGATGGGGTAGACGCCGTGGGCTTCGAACAGCGGTTCCGGGTTGCCGGAGCCAAACGGGGCGAGCTGCTCGAGTTCCTCGATGGTGCGGCGCTCAAGGCCGGCGAAGTCGATGACCGCGTCGATATCGAGCACGCGGTCAGGGAGCGTGCCCTCGGGAAACTGGCCGCCGACCAGTTTGTCGATGCGGAGGGTGAACTCAGCGAGGTTCACAAAGGGGAGGGCGACGCCGGCGGCGACGCGGTGGCCACCGTACGTGTCGAGCAGGTCGCGGCACTCATGGAGCGCTTGCAGCATGTCGACGGAGTCGGGCGCGCGCACGGAGCCCTTGGCGGTGCCGCTGCCGTCGATGGCGGCGACGAAGGAGGGGCGGTTGAATCGTTCAACCAGGCGACTGGCGACGATGCCGAGCACGCCGGGGTGCCAATCAGGGGACGCGAGGATCAACGCGTTCGCACCGGCGGCCGTGAGGATCTCGGCGCGGGCGAAGGCCTCTTCCATGACGACACGCTCTTGCGCCTGCCGTGCTTGGTTGGCGCTGACGAGCTCGCTGGCGACAGAGTCGGCCGTTCGAAAGGCGTCGGTGGTGAGCAGCTCGACACACTTGTTGGCGTCATTCATACGACCGGCCGCGTTGAGCAGCGGCGCGAGTCGGAAGCCGATGGTGCGCGCGTTGACGGAGTCGGTGAGGCCGGTGTCGGAGCCGCGGTGAATGACGTGTGCCGCCCGCATGAGTGCGCAGATTCCGGGGCGTCGCGCCGCACGGATCAGCTGGAGGCCGTGGAACACGAAGACGCGGTTCTCGTCGGTGAGTGCGACCAGGTCGGACACGGTTCCGAGTGCGACCAGGTCCATGAGCGCGTCGAGGTCGACCTTGGGCCATTCGCCGTCGTCCTCGAGGAAGCGCGTGAGGGCGAGGATGAGGTTGAACGCGACACCGACTGCGGCGAGCTGCTTGAACGGGTAGTCGCAATTGGGCTGCTGCGGATTGAGCAGCGCGGCACACTTTGGGAGCTTGGACCCCGGTAAGTGGTGATCGACGACGATGACGTCGATGCCGAGTTTTTGGCAATGCTGTATGGCCGGACCACTGCTGGTACCACAATCGGCCGTGATGATGAGGCCGGGGT
>CBDUJZ010000032.1:0-40014 GCA_965367675.1 uncultured Myxococcales bacterium
GTGATCGCCGCCGGACACCTCGTCGTCCGCGCCCTCGCGCTGCCGGACGACGACGTCGCCATGCTGCAAGAGGCCGCCACGCTCAGCGCCCGCGTGATCACCGTCGTGGTCGCCGGCTCTTCGTTTGTGACCGAGGGCTGGGGCGACGACGTCGAGGCCATCGTAGTCGCCTGGTACGCGGGCGCGCGCGGCGGTGACGCCATCGCCTCGCTGCTGTTCGGCGACGAGAACTTCACCGGCCGACTGCCCATCTCGTTCGCCGCTCGCGACGCCGACTTGCCGCCGTTCGACAACGTGTCGGAGCAGGTCACCTACGGCGCGCTGCACGGCTACCGGCACCTGCGCCACCAAGAAACGCCGGCGCTATATCCCTTCGGATTTGGCCGCAGCTACACCACCTTCGCCCACTCGGAAGTCCAGGCGAGCGTCGAAGAAGACGACAGCGGCGCCGTGCTCGAGGTGTCTGCCGTCATCGAGAACACGGGCGACATGCAAGGGCGCGACACCCTGCAGGTGTTCGTCGCGCCGCCAGAAAACGACGCCTTGGGGCACGGAACCCCCAGCCTGCGCGGCTTCGTTCAAGTGGCGCTTGAGCCGGCCGGTTCCGCCAAGGTGGTCATGCAAATTCCCGTCGACGACCTGCGCATCTTCGACGTCGACGCCGACGCTTGGCGCTTGTTGCCCGGCGACTACACGGTGTTCGTTGGCAGCGACGCCGAGACATTCGACGCCGAGCTGCGCGTGCCCCTCCAACCGTAACGCGAGAGAGCGCGCTGCCCCATTTGCGGCTCTGCACCCGGTTGCACGCCAATCGTCTGATTGGTCCGCTCTCTAGGCTTTGGGCCCCGCGAACAGGGTGCCTTCGAGCAGCTGCCCAAACGAATGCATCGGCTCGCTCGACGGCTCCTCCGACAGCGCGGCGCCCCACAGCGACAGCCCGATATTGCACGCAAGGATCATCGCCGCCACGTGCTCGGGGCGCACGCCACGCGCCAGTTCGCCCAGCTCTTGCGCCTCTTCGACCGCCGTCGCGACCAGCTGCGACACCGGGTCGAGCTCCGCCGTCATGGCCTCCGCGATGTCCGGATTGCGCTGCATCTCCACCGGCAGCGACGACAGGAACGCCGCCAAGTACGGCCGCTCGGCGTGCAGTGAACCCGCCGCGAACGCGAGCGCGACCAGCGTGGCGCGGCCGGGCGCGGTCGACTTGGTGGCATCGCGCAGCACAGGCTCAAGCTCGGCCAGCGACTCGTCGACCGTGGCCTTATACAGCGCCGTCTTGGAATCGAAGTATCGGTAGATGGCGGCGGCGGTGATCCCCGCGAGCTGAGCAATCTGCTTGTTGGTGGTCGCCGCGAAGCCGGTCGCGCCAAAGCACTCGCGCGCGGACTCAATGATCCGAGCGCGGGTGATGTCCCCACTGCTCCCGGCCGGGCGCCCCGCACCTTTCCTCTTGCTCTGCTTGTTCATTCCCATTAATTAACTACCCAATCACTTACTTACTCAAGGACGCGCGAAATGGACTTCGGTAGCCCGCTGGCAACTTGGTTGATTACTGTTGGCATCTCGATCGGCGTCACCCTGGTCACCTACTGGGGAATGTGCGGCGCCGTCCACTACCACTATTACGTGCGGCGTCGGGCGGAGGCGTCGGAGTGGAAGCTGCAGCCGCGGCGATTCCTTTCGAAATCGAAGGAGCGGCTGGCGTTCAAGATGGGCACGCGCAACATGCTGATGGGCGCGGTCGTGGGCGGCAGCTTTGCCACGTACATCACGCTCGGCGGACCGAGCCAGATCTACCTCGACGTGCATGAGATGCCGTTGTGGTGGCTGCCGGTGAGCCTCGTCATCCTGACGCTGATGTTCGACGCGGGGCTGTATTATTCTCCCCGGCTGCTGCACCAGAAGTGGATCTACAAGCACTTTCACATCCAGCATCACCGGTTCACGGCGCCCACGATTTTCACGATGACGGCGACGCACCCGGTGGAGTTCCTGATCTTCCAGTCCACGCTCATCGCGTGCGCGTTCATCCTGCCGGTGCACTGGTCGGTGTACGTGGTGGTGGTGCTGTATACGTACCTGATCGGCGCGATCGACCACCTGGGCGCCAAGGTCGAGTGGCCTCTGCCGTTCCACACGAGCAACCGCTTCCACGACGACCACCACGTGTATTTCCACTGCAACTACGGCCACCACTCGGCGATCTTCGACCGCCTGCACGGCACCGAGCGAAGCGAGGCGCGCCACTACGACGCCACCACGTTCGGTGACCGCGGTGTTGCCAAGCCGCCCGCCAACACAGCAAGTGGCGCAACGAACAACGCTGGCGACGCGACGAGCGCGGCCGCCGACACCGCTTCTGTATCCGCTCCTCCGGCGACGACGCAGGTGAGCCCCGCATGAACGATCCCCTGTGGCCTTGGGCACACTTCAATAGCATCGCCGAGCACTGGCAGGCGCAGCCGAGCTTCGTGGTAGGGCAGCTGCTGTTCATGGCGTGCGCGCTCTTCGCGGCCGTTCACGCGCTGCGTACCAGTCGGGAGAACAAGCTCATCTGGTTGGGCGCGCTCGTGGCGGGCACCGCGAACGACTTCATCTTCATGGCGCTGCCGCTGGTGGACAACTTCTGGCAGGCGCAGGGATTGGTCATGCTGACCCCGCGGATGCCGCTGTACATCCCATGCGTGTACGTGTGCTTCATGTACTTCCCCACGGTGGCCGTGCGCGCGCTGCGCCTGGACCGCACGCGCACGATCGTGCTCGCGGGCCTCGCAGCCATGCTGTTCTACGCGCCCTACGACATCGTAGGCGCCAAGTTCCTGTGGTGGACCTGGCACGACACCGACGCCCCGATCGCCGCGCGTATCTTGGGCGCGCCCTGCTCGAGCAGCCTGTGGGTGCTCACCTTTGTGGGCGCGTTCTCGTTCTGGATCGACCAGACGATGCGCCCCATTCTCGCGTCGGGGCGCGCCATCGAGGGCCGCGACTTCGCGCTGGGCTTGGCCAAAATCGCCGGCCTGACCACGCTGACGATGATGGTCCAGATGACCGTGCTGCAGATGCTCGACGGCGGCGCGCCGGCCTATCGCGCGCTCGCCGCCGGCGTGGGCGTCTACGCGGGGCTCGCGGTCCGCGGCGCCTTCGCTGCCGACGGGCCACGTACGCAGCGGTTCATCGCCGTGCCCCCAGTGCTCGGCGTCGTGCTCGCCTACTTGCTCTGCCTGGCCTCCATCGGCGCATCATTCGACCCGCAGACGCACATCAGCACGGGCGTGCACCAAGAGCGCGGCACTTGCTACGTGGAGCAAACCGACATCACACGCCAGACCCGCTTCCAGTACCTGTGCGAGACGGACTACGACGAGTCCTACACGCTCGATTGCCCGGCGGTCGAAGGGTACGAGAGCGCCAGCTGGTACACCGTGTGCGGCAAAGAAGACCCGCGACAAAGCGCCTGGGCAGCCAAGCTCGCGATGCTGTGCGCCCTCACCGCCGCCCTGTTCATCGGCATCCTCACCCGGCGACCCGTGGTCGTCTAGCGGCGAAGCGACGCCGGCAACGTCAGCGCGTGGGGCGCATGCCGTTGAAGATGATGTCGAGACCGTTGGAGACAAACTCCAGCGTGTCGAACTCATACCCCAGCGCCAGGCCCTGCTCGATGCCGTCCGTAAGCAGCTTCATGAACAGCGCCGTCGCGTGCGGGTTCACCGGTCGCAGCTCGCCGCGCTCCACGCCTTCCTCGATGTATCGAGCGAGCACGTCCACGTAGCGGTTGTGCGAGCTCGCCACGCGCTCGTAGACCTCGGGGTCACGGATGCCCATCTCGGCGAGCACGATCAGGAACTTCCCGTGGCGGTCGCCCTCAGAGAAGTTCCGCATCAGGATCGTGCCGAGCTGGCTGATCTTCTCGATGACGCTCACATCGCTGGCTTCGACCTCTGCGACGAGGCCAGCGGTCTTGGCCTGCTGAGCCTCGAAGAGCGCGTCGAAAATCTTCCGCTTGGACTTGAAATGGAAGTACACGCCGCCCTTCGAGAGTCCGGCCTCTCGTGCGATATCATCGACGCGCGTATGGGCGAACCCGTTGCGGATGAAACAAGTCTTCGCCGCCAGCAGAATCTGCTCGCGGCGCTCGTCTTGGCTCTTGTGCTTCGTCATGTTCGATCCGGTCGAAGGCGCAAATCGCGGTCGCGCGCCTAACGATTGGGGTGTAACGTGGCGGACAGTCGCACGCAACCGCGCCCTTTCCCCAGGGTGCCCGTTCCCCCCTAAGCGCATGAAGTCACGTCTCTTTTTCGTCCTGTTGGCATTCACCGCCGCGTGCGGCACAGCGGTAACCGCGCCGGACGATGGCGAGACGGACGTCACGACGCTCGACGTCTCGGGCGACACCAGCGTGCTCGATACGAGCTCCGATGTCACCGCCGATGCGTCCGACACGGACGCCGAATCCGACGCCGATCCTGCGGACGTGACCGTCGGCTCAGCCAACGGAACCGTGTGCGAAGACGACAGCGACTGCCTGTCGTTCTTGTGCCTGCCCCTGGCCGGCTCCGAGATCAGCTTGTGCTCCAACTTTTGCGCCACGGACCAAGACTGCGTCGGCGGCTTCGAGTGCGTGCTGCTGCCCGGCACCGGAAGCGACCGCAACAGCGCATGCTTGGCGGACGACTTCTGCCTAGACGAGGACGAGGACGGCTACGGCATCGGGCCCGGCTGTGAAGGCGCGGACTGCGACGACACCCTCACCACCGTCCACGTGAACGCCCCCGAGCTCTGCAACGGCGACGACGACGACTGCGACGGCGAGATCGACGACAACATTGTGTCGTCCGGCGACGCCTGTGACTCCGGCTCGGCTGGCGTGTGCGGACCCGGCGTGCAGAGCTGCGTCGGAGGCGCATGGTCTTGCGTGGAGAACACCGCGCCGACCGCCGAGCGCTGCAACCTGATCGACGACGACTGCGACGGTTTCGTCGATGAAAACGACGCCGACGAGCCCCTCGCGCGCGACTGCTACAGCGGCCCTGCCGGCACCCAAGATGTCGGCGCCTGCGTGGCCGGTCTCGAGACCTGCGCCGACGGCTCGTACACCACCTGCACCGGCCAAGTGACCCCCATCGCCGAGCTGTGCAACGGCATCGACGACGACTGCGACGGCGTGGTCGACAACAACAACCCGGAGTCGGGAGGCGCCTGCGTCTCCGACCTGCCGGGCGCCTGCGCGCCGGGCCGTTACGAGTGCGTCGACGGCGCGCGTACCTGCGTGTCGCTGAGCGGCGCCGGCGGTGAAATCTGCAACGGCATCGACGACGACTGCGACGGAACCGTCGACGAAGGCGCGGACTCGTTGCCGCTGAGCCGCACCTGCTACACCGGCTCCGAAGGCACCGCCGGCGTCGGCGTGTGCTCCGCCGGAACCCAGGTCTGCGAAGGCGGCTCCTTCGGCATCTGCAACGGCCAAGTCCTGCCGCAGGCAGAAGCCTGCGACGGCTTGAACAACGACTGCGACGCCGACGGCGCCGACGAAGGCAACCCCGGCGCCGGACTCGCGTGCGACTCCGGAAACCTTGGCATCTGCGCGGCCGGAACCACCGTGTGCGCCGACGGCGGTATCGACTGCGTGTCCAACGCCACCCCCAGCGAAGAGATCTGCAACGGCCAGGACGACGACTGCGACGGAACCGTCGACGAAGCCATCAGCGGCGGGCCGCTCTCCCGCTCCTGCTACACCGGCTCGGCGGTCACCGCCGGCGTCGGCGAGTGCGCGCCCGGAACCCAGGTGTGCCAGTCCGGCGTGTTCAGCACCTGCGAAGGCCAGACGCTGCCCAGCGTCGAAACCTGCGACGGCCGCAACAACGACTGCGACGCTGACGGCGCCGACGAAGGCAACCCCGGCGCCGGACTCGCGTGCTCCACCGGCGAATCCGGACGCTGCAGCGCCGGCACCACAACCTGCGCCAGCGGCGCCAACCAATGCGTCCGCAACAACGACCCGATCGCTGAGACCTGCAACGGCATCGACGACAACTGCAACGGAAGCACCGACGAGGCCGCTGGCGGCGGGCCGCTCCTGCAAGCCTGCTACTCCGGCGCCGCCGGCACCGCGGGCGTCGGACGCTGCCGTGAAGGCGCCCGCACCTGCTCCGGCGCCAGCTACGGCGCGTGCTCCGGACAGATCATCCAGCGCGCCGAGACCTGCGACGGCACCGACGACGACTGCGACGGCCGCTCGGACGAAGGCTGCCCCACGACCACGCGCTTGTCCGGAACCACGTCCAGCGCCCAATACGGCGGCGGTGGCGGCGCCGCGTTCAGCGACTACTGCTCCGGTCGCGTCATCATCGGCTTCCAAGGCCAATACTCCGGCTCGCGTCTGCTCCGCATGCGCGCCGTCTGCGGTACCGTCTCCCTGGTCGAGTCCACCAGTACCAACCCGTACCGCTACACCATCACGCGCTCCGGCGCGCAGGCGTACACCACCAACCGGGGTACCGAATCCGGCTCCACCTACTCCTACCAGTGCCCCACCGGACAGGTCGTGACCGGCATCCGCGGCCGTGAGGGCGGCAACATCGACGCCTTCGGATACTCCTGCTCCGCCCTGAACATCAACGGCTCGCCCGGCTCCTACACCGTCACCCACGGCTCGGGCTCGTCGAGCGCACAATACGGCGGCAACGGCGGCGACCCGTTCTCATTCACCTGCCCCTCGGGACAGGTCGCCAATAGCGTGTTCGGCCGTTACGGCAGCCGCATCGACGCCATCGGCATTCGCTGCACCAGCGTCGTCGTGAACGTGCGATAGCGTGCGCAGGGCGCTTGCGGCCTCGGCCCCGCGGTGAGACGGTGCGCTCCTCCCTCAGAACGACCCGTCGAACCTATGCCGACTCGCATCCACGGCCGCCACGCGGCGCTGTCTCTCCTGCTCCCCCTCGCCGTTGCCGCGTGCGATGACACGTCGGATAACAACGCCGAAAACGACGCCACCACGGCCGATGTCGCCACCGACGCGGGCGCGGATGTCGTCGAGGCCGACGCGGAAGCCGACACCGTCGCCGTCGACACCACCCCGCCGCCCACCTGCTGGGACGACCTCCCCGTCGGCGAGTCCGAGGTGTTCTACGACGGCCTCGTGGACAACGCCGAGGGCCTCACGTTCGGCCCCGACGGACGCCTGTACGTAGGCTCGCAAGACACCATCTTCGCGTTCGGCCCCGACGGCGTCCCCGAGGTGTTCGCCACCGTCCCCGACGTGCTCGGCCTCGCCGGCACGCACGACGGCCTCATCGCCGCCAGCATCGGCGCTGTGACCGGCGGCACCGCCCTCGACGGCGGCGTGTACCACGTGTCCATGGAAGGCGTGGCGACCCCGCTCGTGCTCGACCAGCCCAACCCGAACTTCGTGGTCGTCATGCCCAACGGCGACGCGCTCATGTCGGACGACTTTGACACCAAAATCTTCCGCGTCACGCGCGAAGGCGTCATCACCGAGGCCGTCACCGGCGTGAACGCGCCCAACGGCATGGGCTACACCCCCGACGGCACCGGCCTAGTCGTCGTCTCCACCTTCGGACCGCGCGGCGAGGTCACGCGAATTCCGGTGGACGAGACCGGCACGCCCCAACAAGACGGCTGGGTAGAGCTCGCCGAGCTCGGTCCCGCGGCCACCGCAGACGGCCTCGCGATCGGCGCCAACGGCGACGTGTACGTGGCGGCGAACATCCAAAGCGAGATCATCCGCGTGCCCGCAGACGGCAGCGAGCCCGAGGTCGCCGGCACCGTCCGTACGCCCGCCAGCCTCGCGTTCGGACAAGGCGACTTCGACCCCTGCTCCATCTACGTCACGCAGCTGTTCGGCCCGCAAATCATCCGCGTCTCGCTCGGCCAGTCGGGCGCCCCGCTGTACGCCGGAAACGAGTAGCCGACAGGCCGCCGCGCGACCCGGGAGCCCACTTCGCCCCTGGACGCGCGACGCCGGTGTGGCATACATGCGCGGTCGAACTTGAATCCTCGCCGATGCCGCGACCATGCCGATGCACATGCCGTCCTCACACCCCGCTCCGCCCACCGCCGCTTCGCGCTTCACGCCGGCTCTAGGCCATCGCGTGACGTTGGTCGCCGCACTCACGATCGCGCTGCTCGCCATCGCCGCGTGCTCCGGTCCGCAGGCCCACCACGCGTCGTGGGAGGACCTCGGCACAACGAACGCAGCGCCCTCCAGCGCCACCGCGAGCGCCGCCGCTGCGTTCGCCGCGGCACAAGAGCAATACACGTCCGGCGCGTACTCCGACGCACTCGTCTCGTTCCGCCTGTTCGGCGCGGAGTACCCCACCGACCCGCTCGCCGTCCGCGCCGAGCTGTACGCCGCGCGCAGCAACGCCGCGCTGGGTGACACGCTGGCCGCCGAGGCCGCCTTCCGCTCGCTGTACGACGCCCCCGACGGCCCTGAGACCCGCGCGGCAGCCGCCGCATACGTGGGTTTTGTGCGCGCCCAACGCGGCGAGACCGCCTACGCCACCGAGTTCCTGATCGACGCGCTCGCCGCCGACGCCACCCTCTCCGTGCCGATCGGCTGGATCGTCGACGGCGACGAAGCGCTGCTCGCGTCGCTGCTCGCCGAAGCCCGCATCGCCGCCCACCACGGCCTGCTCGCGTTGAACGACCTAGCGCTGGTCGCCGAGTTCGGTGACGACGCGCTGCGCGAATACGCCGTGGACCGCGCGCTGGAGGTGGTCGCCGCCGAACCCGACCTCCGCACGCTGCAGACCGCGTTCGAACGCGCCTTCGAAGGCGGCAGCGCAGACGCCGACGGCCCGATCGCGAACGATCCCCGCGCGCCCTTTGTCATCGCCGCCATCGCCCCCGAGCTCGCGACCCGACGCATGTTGGGCGGCGACCTAGAGGGCGCCCGCGAGGTGCTGCTGCGCGGCGATGAACCCGCCCTCCGCTGGGGCCGCCCCGAGCGCCTCGCCGAGGTCCGCGAGAGCCTCGAATCCACCGGAAGCGACCGCCCCATCCGCTACGGCGTCGCCCTCAGCTTGACCGGAAACACACGCCGCGCAGGCCGCGCAGCGCTCGGCGCCGTCCTCCTCGCCCAGCGCGTCTTCGAGTCCCGCGACCCTGTCTCGAGCGTCGTGATTCGCGACACCCAAGGCACCGCCGCCGGCACCCAGCGCGCGATCGCAGCCCTGGCCGCGGCCGGCGTGTCCGCCATCATCGGCCCCATCGAGGCGGACCTCACCGAGACCGCCCGCCAAGCCGCCAGCCAGTCCGGAATCCCCCTCATCAGCCTGTCCGCTGTGCCCTTCGCGTCCCCCGTCCACGGCACCTACCGCTGGCTGCTCGACGCCCGCGCCGAAGCCGCCCGCGTGGTCGAAGAGGCCTTCGACGGGCGCAACGTCCGCTCCTTCGTCATCGTGTCGCACGCCGGCTCCGACGACAACGCGTTCATGTCCGTCTTCGCCGACGCCGCTGCCGCCGAAATCCAAAGGCGCGGCGGCCAAGTCCTCGACCGCGTATCGGTACAAGACGACGCCGATGACGCCGCCGTCGCGCAGGCCTCCGCCCGCGCCGCCGCCCGCGCGATCGCCTCCACAGACGCCGCCGCCGTGGTCCTCGCGCTGCCCGACGACCTGACCGCCACCGTGGTCGCGTACCTGGCCTCCGAAGACATCTGGCCCTCGCGCAACGGCGCGGTCCGCAGCAACGACGGCCGCCGCCAAGTCACCGTGCTCGGCAACAGCTTCGCCCGCACCGACCGCCTGCTACTCAACTCCGGCGACTACGTCGAAGGCGGGCTGTTCCCCGTGTGGTTCTCGCCCGAGCTGGCCACCGGCGCCGGCCGCGAGTTCGCCGACCGCTTCACCTTCACGTTCGCCCGCGACCCCGGCACCATCGAGGCCTTCGCGTTCGACGCCGCCCGCGCCATGCGCCGCGTGCTCATCGACGAGGGCATCGCCCTGCCCCAGGACGTCATCGACCGCATCACCGTCGGCGTCTCCCAAGCCGGCGCCGTCGGCGCGCTGCGCTTCGACAGCAACGGAAACCCCGACGTGCGACCGCAGCTGAGCACGGTCTCCAACGGGCGCTTCGTCATGCATGACGGCAGCTAAGACCACCTCCCGCTCGGCCCTCCGCGACGCCCACACCCACCCGCGGGTGCTGGGCCAATCGGTGACGTGCGCCGTCACCATCGCCGTACTTTGCGTGTCCATCACGCTGCTCGTCCCCGCCACCGCCGCCGCGCAATCCACCGCGCAAGTCGGCGAGCAATCGGACGAAGCGCTCCGCGCCGACGGCTGGGAATTCAGCGAACAAGGGGCCACCCCGGGCAGCATCCCCGGCGGCGTCCTCGCCCTCGTGCTCGGCGCCCCCTGGCACGGCGTCGGCCACACCATCGCCAACGACCGCGACTCCGCCCGCCGCCTGCTCGCCACCGAAGGCATCGCGCTCGGCATCTTCGCCGCCGGCATCATCACCCGAACCGTCGGCGACCAATCGGCCACCGCGCGCACGATCGGCACCACCGTGGCCGTCAGCGGAGGCGGCATGTTCGCCGCCGGCTGGCTCGCCGACGTCGTAGGCGCCTTCAAAGGCACCGCGCTCCCGCTCCCCCGCAACTCAGCCGAGATTCGCGGCGCCACCATCGAAGGCTACGTGACCACGCTGGTCGAGAGCGGGCTCGACCTCAACGCCATCGGCGTGGTGCGGGTGCCGGTGTACGCCGAGCGCTGGGTCATGATCCCCGAAATCCACCTGGGATTCGACGCCGCCTACCGCCGCTTCGGCGCCCTCGCCGGCTGGCGCGCCCCGTTCGGCGCAAACCGCATCTCGTTCCTGGAGCTCAGCTCGTCCGGCCTCGACGAGCACGTGAGCCAGCACGGCTACGGCCGCACGCAATTCGCCGGCGGCGCCACGCTCAACCTCAACATCGGCGACATCCTCCCGCACCTCAACGGCCTCATCTGGACCCACCGCATCGAGGTCGCCGTCGACCACCACTACTTCGCCAGCCTGGGCAACCAGCGCTTTCGCCGCGACGGCCGACAGGTGCACGTGCCCGTCGAAACCAGCGTCGGCTTCAACGCCAACCAAGGGCTCTACGTCGAAGTGGGATACCAGCACCGGCGCGACGCGCTCATCGGGATGCTCGGCCGAAACGGCGACGTCGGCGCGTTCTGGGGACGCGTCGGCTTCTCGCCGCGCAACCGCCTAGGCATCGACCTGCGCGTGGAGCAAGGCGCCTACACCCGCGCCTGGTTCGGCCTCCAGTGGTCGCTCGCGCGCCGCGATCGCAACGTCGCAGCACCCACCCTGGCGCGATAAATCAGCATTCGCACGAACGCTGGAATGCGCCACAGCGGCCCGTGTTATCGCTCCGTGCTGTGAACGCGAGTTCGGGCGCACGTGATCGTGAATTGACCCCACGATCCCGCGCTGCTACCCGCATGTTCTGGATATCCCCGTCGAAAAGGCGCGAAAATGAATGAACTCACTTGGGTGGATTTGGTGGTCGCGCAGACCGAGACCGCCGCCCCCGATAGTATCTGGTCACTGCTCTCCGAAGCCTCGGGAATGGTGCTCTTCGTGCTGCTGATCCTCGTCGCGGCGTCCGTCGTTTCGTGGTTCATCATCGGCTACAAGACCATCGCCATCAGCCGCGCCGTCCGCGAGAGCCGCGCCTTCACCGAGATCTTCTGGCAGTCCAAGCGACTCGACGAAATCTACCAGCAGGCCGACCGACTCGCGTCCTCGCCCGTGAGCCAGATGTTCCAGGCCGGCTTCATCGAGCTCCGCAAGCTCCGCGCAGCCGACAAAGACGCCAGCTCCACCATGAGCGCGCAGCTCGGCGGCATCGAGAACATCGAGCGCGCCCTGCGACGCGCCCACTCGACCGAGCTCACCAAGCTCGAGTCGCTCACCGCCTTCCTCGCCACCGTCGGCTCCACCGCGCCGTTCGTCGGCCTGTTCGGTACCGTCTGGGGCATCATGATCGCGTTCATGAACCTGCACGGCGCCGAGGGCGCTGAGAGCAGCATCGACGTGGTCGCCGGCCCCATCGCGGAAGCCCTCATCGCGACGGCCATCGGCCTCATGGCCGCCATCCCCGCCGTCGTCGCGTACAACTTCCTGAACACCCGCATCGGGACGCTGTCGGTCGAAATGGAGAACTTCTCCAACGACTTCCTCAACATCGTCAAACGACACTTCTTCAGCTGAGGCCGAACCATGGGCATGACAGCTGGAGGCGGCCCGGGCCGCAAAAAGACCATCTCCGAGATCAACGTGACGCCCCTCGTCGACGTCATGCTCGTGCTGCTGATCATCTTCATGGTCTCCACGCCGCTCATCACCAAAGATGACTCCGAGCGCGTGGTGGAGCTCAACCTGCCGGTCACCCGCGAGAACCCCAACCAGGTCGACATCGCGAACACCGACAAGCTGATCCTCTACATCGACCCCAACCTGCGCGTGATGCTCGGCGACACCCTCATCACCGACTGCAGCGCCGCGCTGGCCATCACCAACTCCGGCGAATGGCCCGACGCCTGGCAGCCCTGCTTCGATGAGATCGGCACCAAGCTCGGCTCCAATCCGCGCCTGCAAGACGAAGAGTCGCTGTACCTGCTCGCCGACACCACCATCCCCTACGGATTCGTGGTGGGCGCGATGAACCGAATTCGCATGGCCGGCGTTACCAACGTGGGCATGGTCACGAACCCCGAACTACTCGCACCGGCCGCCCCCTAACGATGCAGCCCGCAGCGAACAGCCCAGACCGCATCGCGCTCTTCTTCGGTGGAGCGCTCAGCTTCGTCGCGCACGCCGCGTTGTTGTTCCTGTTGTTTGTCGCCACCGGCCCTGCCGAGGACGAAACGCCGGAGACCATCTCGCTCCCCATCATCAGCGCCGAAATGCTGATGCTCGGCGACGTCATGCCCGTCGACGGCGAGCTGCCCTGGATCGCCAACCCCGAAGAAGCGCCCAGCGAAGACAACCAGCTCGAGCCCGCGCCCGTACCCGAAGAAGAGACCACGCTGCCGCAGCAAGAGACCGTCGTGCTCAACCCCGAGCCCGCGCCAGCGCAGACCGTCCGAGAAGAAAACCGCGCCCGACCCGAAGAGCGCCAGCCCGAGCGCGAAGAGCGACGCGACCGCGGGGAAACCAACCCCAACCGGCCCACCAACGAGCGACCCCGAATGGGCAGCACCGAGGGCTCAGAAGGCGGCACCAGCTTGTCCGCCTCCGCCATGCGCAACCAGTTCGCCGGCCTCGTCCGCCAGTTCGGACGCGCCATGCGACGCCCCAGCGGCATCACCGACGCCGAGTACCGCACGCTGGAAGCCATGGTGCACATCCGCTGCACTGAGGCCGGACGAATCACCGCCTGGGAGTTCGTCGACCGCTCCGGAAACCGCCTATTCGACTCCGCCGTCGAGTCCATGCTCAACCGCTTCCGACTCGGCTCCGACCGCCTCCAGCTCAGCTCCGTCAGCAACGACGAGCTGCGCGAGCGCATGATCCGCGAAGGCTTCCGCATCCCCGTCCGCGGCGACTAACCGCGCTCGTTGGCCGCGGTCTTCGACACTGGCGCCCAGAGAGCTGACCAATCTGAGGCCTCTGCACCCATTCCCCATCCTTCCTGAGCGAAGTCGGAGGACTGGCCCCGAGCGTCGAACGCTGGCGCCCAAAGAGCTGACCAATCTGAGGCCTCTGCACGACGATTGAGGCCTCTGCACCCATTCCCCACCCTTCCTGAGCGAAGTCGAAGGACCAGCCCCGGGCGTCGAACGCAGGCGGCCTACAGAGCTGACGATTGAGGCCTCTGCACCCATTCCCCACCCTTCCTGAGCGAAGTCGAAGGACCAGCCCCGGGCGCAGCCGAAGCAGAGAAGGACAGGTTTCAACCCGCCCAGCCTCCAGCGCTCTAGCCGCGATCGTCAAACGGAGGCGCGTCGCTATCGGCCACCTCGCTCGGCACAGCCGACCCCGCATCAGCCGCCCCCGCCGCCGGTGCGGCCACCGCCTGACTTGCCGGCGGATGCACCATCGATAGCGGCCCGCCCATGCGGCTGTCGACCAACCGACGCACCGGGTGCGGCGGCTCGAAGCGCGACCGGTAGAGCTCTTGCTGCACGGCGTCAAACAGCGACGTCTTGGTGGCGACCTGATTCTCACGCGTCGTCCAAACGGTGTACTGAACCGCCACCGCCGACTCGAGGAACTCCTGCACGATCACCAGCGGCGTGGGCTCGTCCAGCACGTATGGATTGTCCGCGGCCACCTGGAACAACGCCTCGCGGAACGCTCCCATGTCTTCGCCATACGACACCAGCAACCGCACCTCGATCCGGCGGATCGGGAAGTGACTGTTGTTCGCGATCTCCGACTTCAGCAGCGTCTCGTTCGGGATGCGAACGAACAGGTTGTCGAAGGTCCGGAGCTTGACCGACATCATGTCTACGGAGAGCACCTCGCCCGTGCGACCGGCCACCTGGATGATGTCGCCCACGACGAACGGCCGCTCAAACAGCAGGAACACGCCGCTGATCAAGTTCGACGCCGACGTCTGACTCGCGAAACCAATCGCGATGGTCAAAATACCCGCCGTGCCCAGCAATACGCCGAGCTCGACGCCAGCCACGCGCAGGGCGGACATCATTGTGAACAAGCCGCCGAGCGTGAAGACCACCCGCCGGGTGACCAGCGAGGCCTGCCGACTGCGACCGGCGGCGATGCGTCCCAAGCCAGCCGAGGCCAAGCGCGACAGCCCCAGTCCGAGCACCAACACGACCATCGACGCCAGAAAACGCTCCAGACCGGAGGCGTCTTCGAGGAGCCCGATCGCCACGAACGGCGCCGCGCTACCCACGAACAGACTACCCAGCATCGAACTACCCAACATTGCACTACCCAAGGAGACCTCCAAGCGTGCCAAACATGCCACCGCGATCTTCGCTCTGGCGTGCGGGCGTAACGATCACAGCGCCGCTCGCCTCAGCGGGCAGCGCGCGGATTTTGGCCGCGCCGGTCTGGCCCTCGGCAGTGTGCACCACGTGAATCTCCTGCGTGAAAAACGCGTCGTTGTTGTGCACGTACAGGTTCAGATGCGGCACCGGAATTTTGAGGCGCTGCACCTGCATGTGCTTCTCGCTGCGGTTGGCGATCGAGACCACCGTGATGGCTCGAACCGGCGACCGCAGCGCCGCGTCCATGTTCACGCGCGCCGCCGTGCGGGACGCAAAACACAGCTCACCCACGCGCGTGTTCTGGCCAAACCACGTGTCGTTGAGGGGCACCGACGGCACCTCGTGCAGCAGCTTCCCGCCCGGTCCAACACCGAGCCGAACCCACAGCGGCGTGCTCACAAAGAACCGCGTCTCAGCGCCCGCGAGCACCCACACCGGCACGTCCGGCCGCGCCACGATCGCGCGCTGCGCCAGCGCCGGTGCGAGCATCACGTGATCGCTCGCCGCCGAGTCCGCAACGAAGCGAATCCGGTCCTCCTCGTGATAGCTGCCCGTGCCGCGAAAGCGCGCGCTGGCGGCATACGAGCGACCCACGTTCCACTCGCCCTGCGTGCGCGACACGCTGAGGATGAGCGGCCCGAGCTCGCGGACTTGCACATCTTGCGTCGAAACGTCGATCGGGTCCCAGACGGACGGCAGGGCTACGCTATCGCTCATCTATGCCTCAGGCTGGCCGCGCCTAGGGCTGCGGCAACGCATGCGAATCGGGGGCGTCGGACGGGCTCGTGCGAACCAGAACCACCACCGCTTCTACGTGGGGGGTGCGCGGGAACATGTCCAGCAGGCTCCATCGTTCAACACGCCAGCCGCCGCGCGCAAGGAGCGCGGCGTCACGCGCCATCGCCGGCGGGTCGCACGACACGTACACAATCGTGTGCGCAGCCGGCGCGCCGGTCAGCTGATCCACCAACGCCGGGCTCATTCCACCCCGCGGCGGATCCGTCACCACCACGGCGGCCGAGTTGAGCCGCTCCAGCGTCACGCCGTACAACCCGTCGGTCAGGTCGCCGACGTGGAACTTGGCGCGGGCCTCGCCAGCAGCGCCGTCTTCGGGTGCGTCACCTTGCGCCGCTTTCCACGCCGCCGCGGCTGCAGCCACCGGACCGGGCGCGCCCTCGATGGCGTCCACGTCGAACCCGGCTTCGATGAGCGGGAACGTGAGGTTGCCGGAGCCGGAGAACAGCTCCACGACGGGCACGCGCGCTGCATCTTCACCGGTCGCAACGGTAGCGTTCGCCTCGGCGCCCGCGCGTGCCGCCGAGATCACATGGTCGATCAGTTCGACGTTCATCTGATCGTACGCTTGGCTGAACGCCCGCACGGGATCGCGTACCACGACACCGCCAACGCGCGTATCACCGGACACGCGGCCGCCGCGACGACGCCACACCGTGCCATCACCCACCGTCTCGTGATGCCGCCCCTTGGCGCTCACAACAACGGTCGTAAAATCTTCCAAACGTCGGTCTGCGTGGCGAGACACCCGCGAACGCACGATGCGCAGCGCGTCGGTCATCGAACGTGTCGAGAACTCGCCCGTGACCGCGACTCCGAAACGCTCCGCGTCCCACTCGAAGAACACCGACTCCAGACCGGCCAACCCCGCGAAAAACGCCAGCCCCGTCGCCCGAGCCGCGTCGATCGCCGGATGCACCACCAAGCAGCGCTCCGACACGATCACGTGACGCGAGCGGCTCTCCAAGAACCCACTCCCGCCGTGCGGACTCGCCCGAAAACGCGCCCGCGTGCGGTATCCCTCCACCGACGGCGCGGGCACAATCGCCGGCGTCGGCCAAGCAACCCCAGCACCAATGCGCGTCACCGACGACACCGCCGCTGACGTCTTCCAAAGCACCTCATCTTCGTAACGGGCCCGCCAGAACCGACAGCCGCCGCAACGCTCCGACACCGCGCAGGCCGACGCCTCCGCACGCTCCGAAGCGCGCAGCACCGACGTCACCACCGCGCGCAGGTGTCGCCGCTTGGACAACACCACCCGCGCCGAAACCAGCTCGCCTGGCAAGCCGCGATCCAGGAACACCGCCATGCCGTTCCAGCGACCGAAACCGTCGCCGCCCTGCGCGATCGACTCTACTTCGACCTCGATCGAAGCGCCCTTACGCGGCCGCTCGATCGCCTCCGCGTCCGAACCCGTGGCGTCTACACCATCAGTCTTAGCGTCTACACCATCCGTCGTGCGCATCGATTAGCGGACCACGCCAACGAGGTCGTATTCGGTGGCGTCGTCGATCTCGACCTCGACGAACTCGCCCGGCGTCACCATCGGCGCGCCATCTTCGAACGACAAGTAGACCACGCCGTCGATGTCCAACGCCTGGCCGTAGTGCCGGCCCTCGAACACCAGCTCGTGCTCCTCGGACACACCGTCCACGAGCACCTTGAGCCGACGACCGATCAGGTCCTCGTTCTTCTTCCGGCTGATGGCCTGCTGCAGCTCCATCAGGTGGTCGCGGCGCTGCTCAGCGATCGCCAGCGGCACCTGGTTCGGCATGTCGAACGCGGTCGTGTTCTCTTCGCGGCTGTATGCAAACACGCCCACGCGGTCGAACTTCACGTCCTGCATCCAATCGCACAGGTCGTCAAAGTCGGCGTCCGTCTCGCCCGGGAACCCGGTGATGAACACCGTCCGGATGACCATGTCCGGCACCTCGCGCAGGCGCGCCAGCAGGTCGCGTTGGGCCTCACGGCGCACGTTGCGGCGCATGGCCTTGAGGATGTTGTCCGAGATGTGCTGCAGCGGCATGTCCACGTACGGCAGCACCTTGTTGGACTGGCGCACGATGTCGAGCAGGCGGTCGGTGAAGCCCCACGGGTAGGCGTAGTGCAGGCGGACCCACTCGATGCCCTTCACGTCTTCGAGCTGAACGAGCAGCTCCTCAAGGCCGCCCTTCTGGCCGATGTCCACGCCGTAGCTGGTCAGGTCCTGCGCGATCAGGCTGATCTCTTTGACGCCCGATGCGCCCAGGATGCGCGCCTCGGCGATCAGGTCGTCGAGCGGACGCGACACCTGCTTGCCGCGAATCTTGGGGATGATGCAGAAGCTGCATGTGCGGTTACAGCCCTCGGCGATCTTCAGGTACGCGCTGCCCGCGCGCACGGTGTTCACCCGCGCCTCGTCGGACGTGTACAGCGCCGAGCCGTAGGTCACGTACGAGCGGTCGGGCAGCACGCCGGCGGCCGCGCTGGTGATGCGCTTGAATTCGTTGGTGCCCAGGAACGTGTCCACCTCGGGCATCTCGGCCTGAAGCTCGGTCGCGTAGCGCTGCGCCATGCATCCGGTGACCACCAGCCGCTCCGCCGAGCCCGACTGCTTGTACTCGGCCATCTCCAGGATCGTCTCGATGGACTCTTCCTTGGCCGACTCGATAAACGCGCAGGTGTTCACGACGAGCACGTCGGCGTCGCCCGGTTCATCCACCAACGTGTAGCCGTTGCCCTGCAGCTGGCCGATCATCAACTCCGAGTCCACGCGGTTCTTGGGGCAGCCCAGGCTCACGATGTGCACCCGCTTGCGGCTCAGCTCGTTAAGGACGGAAAAGTTGTCGGGTGCGATGGGCATGGCGGCTCGCCTGGGCGGTCACGCGCCCGAACGGGCGGACATGACGAAGGGGCAACGGACGCGCAGCCGGTCGGCGGCGCTCACGCCGCTTAATCGCCCGCCCGGAACCCGGCAAGCGCGATTTCCGGTGTGACGCGGCGCCCGCCCCTTCCGCGACGAACGGGAACGGTTGTGCTCAGCCGCGGGTCCGGTCAAAACGGTCGCAACCGCTGTCAAAGAGTCCTGATGTCTGCCCGCTACAACCTCCCGTTTCTCCGCCTCACCCCCAGCCGATCACGCGCCGGCGCGCTGGCCACACTGCTCGCCCTCGGCGCCCTCACCGCGTGCGGCACCTCCGACGGAGACGCCACGGTGCAAGTCGAGATCGTCACCCCGACCGACGGCGCCCGCGTCGACGGCATCACCGAGATCGTGATCGAGGCGAGCGCGTCGCACGGCAACTTCGAGCTCATCTTGCTGCCCCCAGCGGCGGTGGTCTCCCAGGACGGCGGCCGATTCACGTTCCAGTGGGACCCCGGCAACGTCGCCGGCCCCACCACGCTCACCGCGACCGCCACCGCCGACGACGGCACCGTCGCCATCGACCAGGTCAGCGTGGACGTGTGGACCGAATACAGCCCCCAGCTCACACACTGCGACGAGCGCGCGGCGGACTGCACCGGTTTCGACGACACGCCCCTCAGCGGCCTCGTGAACTTTGCGCTCTCACTGCCCCAACACCAGCGCAACGTGACCGCTCAGGTGGACTGGTTCGTCGACGACGCGCCCGTCACCACCGCCGCCGCGTACCCCTTCGCCGCCGCGTTCAACACCCTCACCATCGACGACGGCGAGCACACGCTGCGCCTGGAGTTCGACGCCGACTTCGGCGAGCCCTTCTCCGTGACGCGCCGCTTCAGCGTTCAAAACTGCGACTTCGACAACGACGGCTTCGATGGCCCCGGATGCGGCGGCCCCGACTGCGACGACACCGACCCCGACCGCTCGCCCGACGCGCCCGACATCTGCGACGGCATCTCCAACGACTGCGACGCCGAGATCGACGAGGACGCCGAGTGCGCCGCGGGCTCGTTCTGCTCCGACGGCGCGTGCGTCTCGAGCGTGTGCGAGGCCATCCGCGCGCCGTGCGACAGCGAGGCCGCCGGCGTGTGGCCCTACGTCTGCGACCTGTCCCAAGGCCTGTGCGCCCAGCGCTGCCCGCTCGACCACCCAAACCCCGTGCGCGCCTGCCCCCGACTCCACACCTGCAAGGCCGCCCCCGAGGCCCTCGCGCTCGGCGACGACGTAGGCGTCTGCACCGCCTCAAACTGCACCAGCGACGCGCAATGCGCCGGCAACCCGGACGGCGAAGTCTGCGTGCGGTACGACTTCGGCTTCGGCGCCTGCGGACAAGCCGGCCTCGGCCAGCTCGGCGAAGCCTGCACACCGCCCGACCGTGACGACGCCCCCCTGACGCGCCCCTGCGACGCCGGACTGGAGTGCTTCGCCGGCCAATGCACCGCCACCTGCGCGGCCGGAGAAACCACCTGCGGCGACGGGCTCACCTGCATCGAAATCTGGGCCGCCAGCGACACCGGACTGTGCCTGGAGCCGTGCGACAACTTCTCCAGCATCGCGTGTGACGCGGGCGTGGAGTGCCAGCCGCTGGCGGACTACGCGGCCACCCAAAACTCCGGCTGGGCGTGCCTGACCGACGCCGAGCCCACCGCGCTCAACGACACGTGCGTGCCCGGCGTCGACGTGTGCGTGAGCGGCGCGCACTGCGTCGATGTGAGTGGCGAGAACGGCGTCGATTTCCGCTGCCTACGCGCCTGTAACGTACTCGAGGGCAGCGTGCACTGCGCCGACGGCCAGCGCTGCTCGCCCACCAACGGCGCCGCGCGCGGCACCTGCGTCGAAGAGTGCGACCCGTTCCCGCGCGACGCCGACTTTGGCTGCGCCGACGGCGCTGACACCTGCCACCCGACCTCCGGCGGCGGCGGCGCATGCGTCGCCCCCACCGGCGCGATCCCGCTGGGCGATCCGTGCTCGCCCACCCGCGGATTCGGCACCTGCGCCGACCGCGGATATTGCGTCGGGCTCGCCGGCGACGAAGCACGCTGCCACGCGCTCTGCGACGCGTTCGGCGCCGAGCCGGGCTGCCCGGATGACACAGTCTGCCACCTGCAACCGCTGCTCGATGGGCACGGCGGATTTGGCGTCTGTGACCCCGCGCCGACCACCGGCGCCATCGGCGAGGCGTGCGCGGCACCGGGCCACGCCTGCGCGGACACCGGCAGCCTGTGCGTCGACGCCGGCGACGGCCCCAAGTGCCGCGCGGTGTGCGCCGGCCCCGAAGACTGCGGCGGCGCCCAGTGCGAGTGGACAGTCCCGCTCACGGACGTGTTGCGACGCGCCCAGGTCGGCGTCTGCGCGCTCCCGTGACCCCCCTGGCCGGTAGGGGACAACGCGTCGTCTGCGGCGTTTAGCCTAGTCCCGCGGCGGAGTGAATCGCGGGGAGAGCCGCGCCTTGGGCCGACGCAAAATACCGGCTTGCGGGAACGCGCTGGGCTTGGTCGCCGCAACGAGATCTTCGGGCCGCGACTCCGGCGGAACCGTGTCGGCGTGATCGGTTGGGGTGTCGGCGACGGCGGCCGACAGCGCACTGGCGGGGGCGGCGATCGGCGCGGGCGTGCCGAGCGACTCGGGGGCGCCGGTCTCGATGGGGATCCGCTCGCTCTCGGACCGATGCGTCAGCACGGTCACATCGGCGGGGCGATTGGAGAGCCGATTGGAGGACAGAGCGGTCGCGGCCTGCGCTTCGTTGGCCACGCCGGGCAGCGAAGACTCGCCGCGGGGGCGGGCGGCGTCCTGAAGCTGGCGGGCGATCGCGCGCATGCCGTCCCCGACGCTGCCGCTCAGACCGCCGGTGTCGTCCTCCTCGGGCACGCCTGAGACATCGACCGACGCGCCAGGCCGGGACGCGCCGGAGTGGGACGCTGCGGGATGAGGGGAGCCGATACTCGAGGTACCGACATTCGATGCGCTGGTATTCGATGCGCTGGTATTCGATGCGCTGGTATTCGATGCGCCGGTGTTTGACGAGCCGGTGCGTGCGCTCCCCGTCGCCGTCCAGTTGGTGGCAGCGCTGGCCGACGCGCTGGCGGATCCGGAGCGCGGCACGACGGCCTGCGGGATCGACGAGCTCTCGGCGATCCGAACGCTCGCCCTCGCCCCGGACACCACACGCGGCGGGTTGCCCGTCCAGGATCCGGGCTCGAAGGTGACGACATCGTCCGGCGAAAGCAGCGCGGCTTCGGCGGTGGAGAGCGCGAGTTGGGATGCCGACAGCCGCTGCTCATCCGGGTCTACGGCCTGCTCCGAGGACGTGGGAACGCCCCGCCGCTCGTGCTGTTGACGCTGCGGCTCGGACGGCAGTCGCGACTGCGTCGCTGACACCGGTCGCGCGTTTCGATCCGCGGCCCGTTTGGCGTCGACCAGGGCCGACGCGGTGGGGCCGGCATCCGAGCGTGCGGTGAAGCGTTGGGCCCCGGAGGGCTCGCGCACGGCGGTGGGCACGCCGCCCATCCGCTGCCGCTCGCTGGTCGGTACCCGCTCGAAGAACACGTCCAGCCCGCTCAGCTCATCGGGCTCGGGCAACGCGCTGCGAAAGTAGATCTCCGTCGAGTCGGCGGGGTTCCGGCGCGGCGGTGGATCCGGTGGCGTCGAGTCGAGCATGAACCGATCGATGCGCAGCGATAGCGAGCTCGCGTCCGGAACCTCGCCAAAATGATCCTCCGGATCGGCGTGTTCATCGGAATCGCGAGCATCAGCGAGATCCGCGTAATCACCAGGATACTCCGGGGCCTCCCCTTGGACCCCAGTCTCCGGCGGCTGGTCATCTGTCTCGGACATACCCGCAACCCTAGAGCATCTGCGGCCTTGCGGCAATTACGAGCATACGTGTGCCGCGCCCGCGCAGCGTGACCGATACGCCCCCACACTGCTCCCTCCGGCCTTCTACAGCCGCAATGCAGCCCCAACTGTACCCCATTGCAACATTCTGCTTGAGCCCGGCACACATCCCGTGCTAGGAACCACGGCCCCACGGCCGCTTAACTCAGCGGGAGAGTGCTTCCTTCACACGGAAGAAGTCGCAAGTTCGATCCTTGCAGCGGCCACTAGGAGAAAGCCCCTGATCATTTCAGGGGCTTTCGTCGTTTTGCACGCGCGTGTCCCGGACGAGGCATCAAAGCACGCGTGGCATTGTGACGGCATGTGACGGCATGGCTGCACGCAAACGCCATAACGGCGTGGACGGTCGGGTCAGCGCACATCCAAATCCGATGGCGCCCTCTCGTCCCTCAGCGCCTCCATATACGCGACCAGTCCATCAATGAAGGCACGCAGCTGGCGCGGCATGTACTCGCGGTCGGCGTGGACCACGCGCGCGATCGCTTCGCCTCGCAGCAGCCCGGGAAGCACGCGGACCAACTCCCCGGAAGCCAGTGATTCCCAGATCAGGTCTTCTGGGAGCATTGCGATGCCAACTCCCGACAGGGCCGCCCGCCGCAACAATGCAATATCGGCGCACGCAAGCCTGCTGGTGATGCCCACCGCCGTTCCATCGAGCATCGGCCAACGGGGCTGGTGAACCCCTTCCCCATCGAACGCCGTGATGCACGCATGCTCGGCGAGGTCAGCAATGTCCAGTAGACGCCCCGAGCGCTCAAGATAGTCCGGCGACGCGACCGCCCACACCGGACAACTCCAAATCCGCCGCACGATGACGCTCTCGCGTTGCACCTCACCAACGCGGACCGCGACATCGACCCCCGCAGCCTGGAGATCGACATGGCGCGCGTCCACTGTCACCACCACCTGGACCTCCGGGTAGGCCTCCAGAAACTCCACGATATACGCGTGCAGCGCGGGCACACTCGGCGGAAGCGAAACATGCAACACCCCGCGCGGGACGCCGTCGTGCATTCGAGTCGCATCCCACGCCATCGAGGTATCGGTGACAATTCGTGACGCCCGACCGAACAGCTCCTCCCCCGCCGAGGTCAGGCGCATCGGCCGCGACGACCGCCGGAGCAAACGAACGCCGAGGTCCCCCTCGAGCCCGTTGAGTCTTCGCGACAGCGTTGCACGGGGGATCTGAAGCACGTGCGCCGCCCGCGAGATGCTCCCCTCACGGATGATCGTAACGAATTCCCTCAACCGGTCGGCGCTTGGGTTCATGGAGTGTGATCTCAGCGGTCAGTAAGTGTGATTATCCTGTGGATTGTATCATTTTCGGTCGGTTTCTATCTTGGGTTTTCACTCAACGCACCACGAGACTGCCCCCATGGAACACCCCGAACCGGAGCTCGCGCCATCCCTCACCGGCCGGCTCGCCATCATCACAGGAGCAAACACCGGCCTTGGATTCGAGGCCGCCAAAGCGCTGTACGCCCGCGGAGCTCATGTTGTCGTCGCGGGCCGAAACGAATCGAAGGTTCGACGCGCCGTGGAGGACATTCACGAGGCTGGCGGGACCGGCGTTGCAGAAGCCGGGATCCTCGACCTGGCCAGCTTAAACAGTGTTCGAGAGTTCGCGGAGCGGATCCTCGACCGCCACGATCACCTCGACATCCTGTTGAACAACGCCGGTGTGATGGCGACCCCTCCGGGGCGCACGCAAGACGGGTTTGAGATGCAATTCGGCGTCAACTTCGTCGGCCACTTTGCGCTGACCGGCCGGCTCTTTCCCCTGCTGAGCCAGACCCCCGGCGCTCGTGTGGTCACAATGAGCAGCATCGCGCACCGCGGCGCGTCGATCGACTTTGACAATCTCCGACTGGAGAAACCCTACGACCCCTGGAAAGCGTATGGGCAGAGCAAACTCGCCGACCTCATCCTGGCGCTAGAACTCGACCGCAGGCTTCGCGACGCAGCGAGCCCCGTTGCCTCCCTCGCCGCGCATCCCGGCGTCAGCCAGTCGGAGCTCGTTCGACACCTCCCCGGTGCAACACCTCCGGGGGTCGAGTTCATGCCCACAGCAAACGGCGTCCAGCCGGCGCTGGTCGCAGCTTGCTCTGACCAAGCGAAGGGCGGCGAATACTGGGGGCCGAACGGTCCCAACGAAACGGCGGGTGAGCCGGCCATCGCGGTCGTCGATGCCGCCGCACGCATCGCGCCCACCAACAAGCGACTCTGGGAATGGGCTCAGGACGCAACGGGCATCTCTTTTCCTTAAACCCACCCCACCTGCGAAACCACAATGACACTGCAAACAAACAAAACCCTCGCCGCCGATTTCATCGAAGCCATGCGTGTCTCGGACACAAACAAGCTCTCGACGATGATCACCGATGACTTCAGCTGGTGGATCATCGGCCAGCCCGAGTACCTCGCCACCGCCGGCGAACACGACAGCGAGTTCTTCCTCGGCTTCTTCCAAGGAACGTCGTTGTTCCCGAACGGGACCAAGTTCGACGTCCATTCCATGGTCGCAGAGGGAAACAAGGTTGCGGTGGAGGCGCAGCTCACGGCGCAAACTGCGCACGGAAGTGTGTATGACAACTCCTACCACTTCCTCTTCATCGTCGAGGACGGGAAGATCAAACGGATGAAGGAGTATATGGACACCTATCACGCGAAAGTAACGTTCGGCTTGTAGGGGCGAACGCATTGTTGGGCGGGTTTTCACGCCATCGTTCGTTTGTACGCCGGGTTGCGCGAGCGTTGGGTGGGCGGTAGCGTTCGGGCTCGACACGCCAGTCGAACGCAGCACTTTAGAGACGATTCGTACTGTGGAGGCACAATGGGCCATACTCGTATCCACTTGCTTGCCGCACGCATAGCGGGGTTGGCGACCGGAATTGCGGTGCTTGTCGGGGGCGGTTCGCGTTTGCGCGCGGACTGTGTCGGACCGGACGCCGAGACAGTGCTGCTGTCGCTGGAAAGCGTCGACATTGAGGGATCCACTTCCGCGAAGTTGAGTGGCGAATTGACGGCCGCCACTCTTACCTCAGGTTCGTACTCTGGGAGCCTGGGGGTCGGGTACTTCCGTGATCGCGACCACGTTCAACCGTGGTCTGTCTTATTGGAGGATTACGCGGATTCGACTTCGATCGGCTACGTGACTTCGGTCCATTGCGGTGGGCAATGAGCGCCGTTGCGGGATGGGCGCGAGAGTTTGCCGTTGGCTTCTGCGTTAGCATGGCGATGGGTGTGCTGTTGCTCGGACTGACGAGCGGAGCAGGGTGCTCCGATTGGAACTGCCGACCAGCTGGAGAGAGTCTGGTTGAAACGGGCACTTACGCGTTTGCCTGCGGTACATCCCCGGTTCGAGGAGCTGGCGTACAACCGGTACTGAGTGTCGACCGGGAGGCTGGCCTGGTTACGTTCGTCTACTCGTTCGACGACGCTGCCGTACGCGAGACATGGCGGATCGACGACGTTGCGGCGTGGTAGCGGGCCACTAGAGTCCGGCGAGTTGGTCGGCGAGCGTCGTTGGCGGTTGCAGCGGTCGGCGGCTGCTGGAGCGTTGCTGGATTTGGTGTTGGTCCGTTCGCTGGCATGCGCGAATCGTGAGCGCGTCCACCGCCGCGTGCGGCCATCGGCCGCGCGTCCGCCCAATAGCCTGAAACACAGAAAACTTCAGACACCAGCTGGACAACTCCCCCCTTCAAACGGAAGAGTCGCAAGTTCGATCCTTGCAGCGGCCACCAGACGAAAGCCCCTGATCATTTCAGGGGCTTTCGTCGTTTGGGCGAATCCCGAGCGTCGTCCGCTTGGGTCGCTGGTCCCGAACACTCCGAGCAACTCCTATTGGGAGCGATTCACGGTCGTCTCACGGTCAGCAGAGTATAGGGGCGTTCCGATGGATAGACCGAGCCATGGAATTCCATCGTGAGACCAGCCAACCGAGCTCGGGCGCGCTAGCCAGTCCGCGCCAACGAGCACCGTCGCGTTGAGCTGTTGATACCTAACCCCCACCCCGAACCCAGCGCTAAACGCGGTTCGGCCCTGTACCGCGCTTGTCGCCACTTCACTCTCTGCCGCTACCTCCTGAAGGACCCGCGCGTTACCCGTGTCGACTTGGACCGCCGAGATTCCGGCGAACCCCGTGAACGTGAGGTAGACCTCTTCGTAGTGACTGACTCGGAATTGGGCACCCGCTGATGCCGCGATCGCAACCTCAGCGTCAAACTCGAACTCCCGCAGGGTATCCGCGTCTCCATCGCCAAATCGCAATTTTATGGGCACAAGAAGGGCACCCGCGAGTCCCGACCAGCCAAGGCGGTTGCGCTCGCGAGAGTACGCGTCAAGCAACTCGCGGTCGACACAGAACCTCGGCGACCTCCCCGAAACATGGACAGTATCGAGGAACGCGGTCCGAACAGGTTCTGGTAGAGAATTGAACTCCTCCTCTGACAGGTCAATCAAGCGCTCGGTGTGCAGAGAATCCTCGACCTGACCAGCCAGACTAGAGTCCGTCGTTTCTGAGAGGAGTTCCCCCACGGTCAGTGTTGAGCCCGAGGACCGAGCGAAACCAGCCTCCTGGAGTTCCGAGAACTCGTTGTACAGTTCGCGCTCCGTCGTGTCGTTCTTGCGGAACGGCAAGAACCAAATCCGAACAAGGTCGGGGTTGGAGGTCGTATCGATGACACGAAACAGATAGCCGCTCTGGGCATCTACGATCGTGCGCGGGTGGATGGGAGCGAGGTTCTCGTCGCAGGCGAACACTTCAACCGAGGTGGTGAACGCGTAGGTAGGACCTAGCTCCGTAGCGGCAGCAATCCGAGGTGCAAGGAGCGCGATGGCGAGGACAACGATAAGAGAACGAAACACGGGGGGCCTCTGGGGCGATGGGTGAACTGAGGTTCAACTACCGCTTGTGGGCTGCCAACCCCCCGTTTGGGGCCACAGTTCTCGGAGATTCATCGCAACGACCGACTCCTCGGGCACCGCCCTGCCGAACGCGCGAATCGTGTCGACATCTCCCTCTAGCGCCGTCGCCCGCCTACGCGCTCCCCCGCCGTCGTCGGAGCTTCTCGCGCTGAATCACCTCGTCGTCCTCGTAAATGCTCTGGGCGCTCCCAATGATCAGCGGGTCGATAGGCTCCAGGTTCGACGGGTCCTTTCCGGCGTAGTTTGTGGTCGTCAGCACATAACGAAGCGCGTTGATTCGGGCGCGCTTCTTGTCGTCCGAACGGATGACCACCCACGGCGCGTGCTCGGTGTCGGTGGAGTAAAACATCGACTCCTTCGCGACCGTGTAGTCGTCCCAGCGCGGCAGCGACTCGAAGTCCATCTCCGACAGCTTCCACTGCTTGAGCGGGTCGTGGGCGCGCGCCACAAACCGACGGAGCTGCTCTTCGCGACTGACCGAGAACCAGAACTTGATGAGCCGCGTGTCGCTCTCGATCAGCATGCGCTCAAACTCGGGCGCTTGGCGCATGAAGGCCGTGTACTCGTTCGGCGTGCAGAACCCCATCACCCGCTCCACGCCGGCGCGGTTGTACCAAGACCGGTCGAAGAACGCGATGTGGCCCTCGGTCGGGAGCTGGCTGATGTAGCGCTGGAAATACCACTGGCCGCGCTCGATCTCGGTGGGCTTCGTGAGCGCCACCACGCGTGCGTGGCGTGGGTTCAGGTGCTCCATGAAGCGCTTGATCGTGCCGCCCTTGCCCGCCGCGTCACGCCCCTCGAACACGATCACCAACTTCTTGCCCGCCGCGAGCATCCAGTTCTGCATCTTCACGAGCTCGATCTGCAGGCGGCGCTTTTCGCGCTCGTAGTCCCGCCGTGAGAGCTTGCTGCGATACGGGTAGTTCTTGGAAATGACCTCGCGCGGATTCGCGCCGTCGACAGCGCGGACCACCGCCTGCGGGATCTTCTCAAGCAGCGTGGAATTGCTCAGACTGAACTTCTCGATCAGCGGGAGCTCCGTAGAATTCGGCATTTGACTCGTGTGCGCGGGGGGACAATCTGTCTCCAGACTATCGGCCCGTACGACAGCCGGTCAAATACGAAGGGCCAACCCCAGCGGCCCGAACGGGGCACACAGCGCGGCGCCCGCGACACTCCGCACGTGGCTTGGGGCAGCCACTCCTCCGGCCCACGCTCGACGCCACTCCTCCGGCCCACGCTCGACGCCACGCCTCCACCGCATTAGCCTGCGCCCACTCCCCAACCCGCGCAGCGCCATGAACATCGAGAACAAGACCGTCCTCATTACCGGTGCCTCGTCCGGACTGGGTCGCGAGATCGCCCTGCAGCTCGCCACGCGAAACAACAACATCGTGATCACCGCGCGGCGTGAGGCGAAGCTCAACGAGGTCGCGGCGCAGATTGAGGCCGCCGGCAGCCGCTGTCTTGTGGTCCCCGCGGACGCGACCAACGCCGAGCAGGTGCAGGCGGTGCTCGACCGGGCCATCGCCACGTTTGGGGACATCGACGTGGCGCTCATGAACGCGGGCGGCGGCGAGGTGTTGAACACGGCGACCGCGACCAGCGACCAGGTGCTGTGGACCATGCGCACCAACTACGATTCGCTGGTACTGTTCCTGTTCCCGCTGATCGCACACATGAAGGATCGCCCCGGCGTGATCGCATACACGAGTTCGCCCGCAGGCTTCTTCGGCCTGCCCAAGTCGGGCCCGTACAGCGCCGCCAAATCCGCCGGCCGTGTGCTCTTCGACACCTGCCGCATCGAGCTCAGCAAGTACCCGGTCCAGCTCGTCGCGCTGTATCCCGGCTTCGTCTACACCCCCGGCATGGACGGCGAAGACGTGCCCATCAAGGCGCTGATCATCCAGAAGGATCGCGCGGCGCGCGAGATGATTCGGGCGATGGAGCGCGGCACTTCGCATGCGATGTTCCCCAAGCGCATCAAGTACTTGATGCTCTTCGCCCGCGTGCTCCCCGAGCCCGTCCGGCGGTTCATCTTCGCCCGCGTGTAGAGAGTTGACCCATTTGAGGTCTCTGCACCCAATCCACCCTTCCTGAGCGAAGTCGAAGGACAGGTTTCAACCCGCCCAATCTCCTGAGCGACGCGATCCGGACGAGCTTCAGCCGCTCGCGGCGCGGAACGTGCTCGCACCATGGCGGCGTTTCGCGCTGGCTCTAGCGCCCCCCCATTCGGGGGGTACCCGTACCGCACACCAGTACGGCATCGTGTGATCACAACCCACAGGGAGGGGGCCTCTCACGCTGCGACGACGTTCGGGGGAGAACGGACGTCGCGGCGTGACGTGGGGCGCACAAAATCGCCAGCCCTCTAGCCTACCAACTGCTGCGCGCCAGCCCGCGGCACGTGCGTCATCTTGAACGTCTGGCCGTGGACCTTGGCGCACATCTTGGCGTCCGACTTCGCGCCCGCGCCAACCGTGCCTTGCACCACCGCCATGTACGGGCACTGCTTCTTCATCGGCGCGACCTTCGTCACGACTACGTCCGTCCACCCCATGCGCGACACCCGCCAACCGATGTCGTCGGCGGCCTCGCGTGATGGGAACTGCTCCAGGCTTCCGATCGGGTCACGCGCAAAGTGGCTGAGCGTGATCGCGAGCTGGATCTCGCCGACCGCCAGCGCGTTGTTCGCCAAGAAGTGCGCGCGCGCTTGCGACACCGGGAACACCTCGCGCGCGCCCCACGACCCCGACACAAAGTCGTGGTTCATGTTCTCGTGCGCGCTCGACCCGTGCAGCTTGAACACGCGCCCGTCGTAGTTGAGCAGGCCGGTCACGTGGTAGCTGTGAAAGTCGTAGCCGCGGGAACGCTCGGTGCGGACCGACAGCACACCCGCGTCGAGCGCTGCCGCCTTCAGCTCCGCAGTCAACGGCGTGGGCGTCAACTCCGCGCCATCGGCGCGCGACGTCACGATGATCGGCGGGTCCGGCTCCACGAACTGCCAGCTGCCGTTGGCGCGGGCACGCTGGTGAAACCGCAGCTGCTCGAGGATGAGGGCGTCGGAGGTGCCGGCGGCGATGGTGAACAGCTGTGGCGACATGGACGGATCCGTGGGCGTTATGCGAAGCGCTCGATGCCGAGCCGGATCTGTGTTTCGCCAAAGTTGTCCGCGAGCACAACAAAGCAGTCGGGGGCGCTCTTGCGGGCGGCAAAGATCCGCTCCGTGATGGTGTGTTTAGAATGCGCGCGCAGCACGATGACCACGTCGACCGTGCCGCTCTCCATCTTGGCGACGACCGCGTCCAACCGGCGGGTGCCGCGACTCTCGCTGGGCACCCACTCCACCGACGCGAACCGGAACATCTCCAGCAGCCGCGGGATGCGCTCGGCTCGGGGATCCCCACCGATCAACATCGCCGTGCGCCCCTCCACGCGCGCGAACCCCTTCCAGTCGTCCGGCAACGTGGGCGCGGCCTCCGGCTCCCCATCGTCCACGTCCGGCTCCGCCGATGCGATGGCCCGAAGCACCGCCTTGTGCTCCACCGGGTCCAGCGCTTCGGCGTACGAAGCCGCCAGGTTCACGAGCCGCGTGTCGTCAGCCCGCACGCCGTCCGCCAACACCGCCGTCAGCCGCTCGGCGAACGCGCGACCCAGCATGCCATCGCGGACCTCTTCGGTGAGCGCACGCAGCAGTTCATCCGGGTTCGGCTGGCTCACCTTGACCGCGTTGGGCAGCTCGGCGCGCAGCTTCTTCTCCCACTTCGCGGCGTCTTGCGACCAGTGGCCATGCCGCGGCCGGTGGCTGCGCATCAGACCGTGCACAAAGCCGCATCTCGCCTCGGACACATGCGCCGACGTGGAGTGAATCAGCGCCCCCGCTTTGCCGACCGCCGCGCTCACCGACTTGTTGGCCGCGTACTCCTGAGCGAGCAAACAGCGGGCCGTAAAGTACGACAGCACGGCCAGGTGCTGCTCATCGTCGAGCTTGAACCAGTCGGCGCGACACCGCGAGAACGCCCGCGCTAGAACGCCGACCTCGTCGTGAATGGTGGGCTTGGTCTCCAGCCTCCGTGGCACCGGGCCACAGGCCTTGAGGGTGGCCTCAATGATGGCCGCCTGGTCGGCGTACGACTTCATCGACCGGTTGTCCCACGTGGTCTCGGGCTCCTGAAGCCCGCCGGACATCTTGGCCTGCAGGCGCGCCAACGCGTCGGCGTCGAGCGCGGCAGGCTTCGACTTGGGACGCGGCACGACGATAGTCTGAAACGGGGACGACTTTGACGAAGGCCGAGCCGGCGTATCCGGCGCTGCGGCGGGTTCCGAGTTCGGTGGGGGGGCTGGCGACGGACTCGACGCAGCGGCTGGCGACGGACTCGACGCAGCGCCAGGCGACGGACTCGACGCAGCGGCTGGCGACGGACTCGACGCAGCGGCTGGCGAGGGACTCGACGAGCAGTCCGAAGAACCGCCGGGCGACGGCGTCCGCTCGGTGCTTTCAGCGTGCGGTCTTCCCCTCTCGCTCAGCGCCTCCCCATCCCTAAGCGCCGAGAACCGGAGCGCGCCGAGCGACGCCAACGCATCGCTCAACGCCCGCTCGGCGTCCGACCGCGCGCCGGCGTGCGCCACCCACCGTCGCAGGTCCGACACATCGCTCAAGTGGACCAACTCCGTGCTGAGCACGCCCACGCGGTTCACCCAATGTTGTTCTAAATTCGACTCCGTACCCTGTCCCGCTCCGTCTACATTCCCCATCCGACGACTCCATATTTGTGTGACCCATCGGACGTAAACACGACTCGGCTCGGCCTCCAGGTGTAGTGAAGTTTGGGGTGCAGAAAGCCTGTCAAAAACGAAACAAGGACGCCGAGCGGCGTCCTTGTTTGTTACGGTTGGGGTCGCTTTAGAAGCGAACCTCGGCGAGCACGTCGTCGAGCGCGTCCAGGCTCGAGGCGGTCACGCCCATGTCGCTAATGGCGTACAGGTAGTCGTCGGCGAAGATGCTGCGGCGCATGTTAACCCACCACGAGTAGCTGTAGTCGGCGCAGGCCTCGACCGGCTCCGGGTCGGAGTCGTCGATGTCATCGCAGTAGCGGTCGTGCGACATCATGGTGTGCGATACGCGGCCGAACTCCGAGATGCCTTCCTCGGTGATGCGGAACACCACGATGCCCGAGAAGTGCGAGTAGCCGTCGTCGTCGTAGCCGTAGTCCTCGAGGGTCACCGGGATGGCGAGCAGCCCGCGGCTCTCGTAGAACGTGAACGCGTGGTGGTCGTGCTCGGCCTCGGACCAGCCGTAGAACCCGTCGCCGTGCGCCAAGCTGTAGTCGTCCACGCGGGTGGGGGCGTCGGGGTTCGAGACGTCGAACAGCGAGATCTGCACGCCCAGGATTTGTCCCTCGTCGGTGCCGTCGCGGCCGATGCCGATCAGGTGGTTGTCTCCCATCGGGTGCAGGTAGCCGGAGTAGCCGGGGATCTTCAACTCGCCACGCAGCGCGGGGGCTTCCGGGTTGGTCAGGTCGACGACGAAGAGCGGGTCGACCTGCTCGAACGTGACCACGTAGCCGGTGTCACCGAGGAAGCGGACCGCGAAGATGCGCTCGCCGGGGGCGATGCCGCGGATGCCGCCGACCACGTCCAAGCTGGCGCCGTTCTGACGCAGCGTGAACACGTTGTTGGCGTCGATACTCGTGTCCTCACGCAGCTCGGTGATCGACTTGTCGTCGGCGTCGGGCGCAGCGTCGGGCGCCGTTTCGGTGCGCTCGGGCTCTGCCGTGCCGCCGCCGCTCACGGCGACGTCACCACCGACGGCCACGTCTACAGCCCAACCGAAGTTGCTCTGGTCCGTGGTCGCGACGCGCAGCACGCCGTTGTGCTCCGACATGGAGAACTGGTCGAGCAGCCAGCCGTCGACCTGACCGGAGGCCTGGTAGATCGGGCTGCCGCCGTTGAGCGCGAACTTGTGGATGTCGGTCGCCGTGAAGGCGTCGTCAGGCGTGCCCCAGTTCCACCAGCGCGAGTCCTGCGCCACGTAGATGGACTGCTGCGAGCCGTACACCTGCCAGCCGTCGGCCACGATGCCCACGCCGCTCGGCGCCGGGGCCTGCGGGTCGAAGCCGACCACAGACAGCACCGACAATCCGGCGGCCGTTCCGGGCCGCATCAGCTCGCCGCAGCTGAACATGTTCGCGCGGTCCGTGGAACTGGTCCGCATGTCCGGGATGAGCGCGTCGCGTCCGCTCTCGGCCACGTACTCCGCTACCAGCGGGCGCACTTGGTCACGCAGCGACTCGGCCGCAGCCTCGCGCTCGGCCATCGGCGCGTCCCACGCGATGTCGGGGTACTCCAGCGTGCCGGCGATCTCTTGGAACTCCGGCGAGTAGGTGTTGAACAGGTTCGAGCGCGAGACCAGGTACACCTCGCCGTCGACCATGCGCGCGCTCACGAAGTCGCCCTGCACGTCGAACATGGCGGCCTGCGTGGGGTTCGCCGGGTCGCTCACGTCGAGCACGGTCACGCGCGTTCCGGTGAACCAGACGCCGTCATCGAGCGGGTCGGCCGGGCCGTCCGGCGGCTCGATATCGTCGTCCATCGGCTCTTCGTACGGCATGCCGCCCCAGCCCCATCCGTACGGGTCCGGGCCGGTGTACACGTAGCTGAACACCACGAGGCGGTCGCCATCGAGGAACATCTGGTCGCCCCAGCCGGTGAGGTCGAAGGTCGCGACCTCGTGCATCTCTTCGGCCGGCCAGGCCTCGAGCACGTGCACGGTCTGGTTCACGAGCACGTAGGTGAAGTTGCCGTCCGTCTTGACCATGTCGGACTCGTCGACGCCGAGCTCTTGGTTGTTGGTACCGGTGACCTCGCCCGGGCTGTTCGGCGCGCCCTCTTCGCCACCGCCACCGGCCGCGTCGCTGGTGGGCGCGGCGAAGTCGACGTCCGAGCGATACCCGCCGTACGCGTAGCCGCTCACGAGCGCATCCGTGGCCGCGTCGACGATGTACTCATCGAGGGCTGCACACGAGTCGAACGCGGCGAGCGAGGCGTTATACGTAAGCGTGGGCGCGGGGGACGTCGCGTCCTCGCCGCAGCCGGCCGCCAGAGCGCCCAGGGACATGGTGGCGAGTACAGCGATTCCGCCGCGGCTGCGCCGGAAGGACTGCGCCTTGATAGACTGCGTCGTGGAGGACTGCGTCGTGGGGGTCTTGAATTTCTGAGCCTTCATTTTGAATCCTCTGAGGGGTTGGGGCCGGTTTCGCGGCGAAAAGCGTGTTTTCGCGGTCTCACTGAGAGGTACTTGCAGATTCGATGCCAACTCTGCGGTGCCATCGCCGCTCCAGCGGATCTTCCACCACCGCGGCAGCGCCAAACGCGCCACTTGCCCCGACCACGCAGAAGCACGAACCTAAACACCCGCGCACCCCAGAGTACCGTGACCCGATTCCGCGAATACCTCCGACCGCCGCGTAAGCTTCTCTTCACGCGGGACGGCCGGTGGTTCGTCGGCATGACCACCATGGTCGGCGTGGGCGCAATCAACACCGGCAACAACCTCCTGTATCTGCTGCTCGGTATGATGCTCGGCCTCATCATCGTCAGCGGCATCCTCAGCGAGCGCGCCATCCGCGGCGTCACGCTCAAGCGACTCCAGTCCGGCGACCTGTTCGCCGGCCGCGTGAACCGCATCCGCTTCGAGATCACCAACACCAAGCGCTGGTTCTCGTCGTACTCTATCCGCGTGCAAGAGCATGAGTCCCGCGACACCCGCTCCGCCCGGCGCCTCGCCATCGGCCTCCCCGAGAAGCGACCGCGAAAACGCAAACAGCGCGAGCTCGAAGCCGACCCCGGCGGGCCCAAAGCCCTCGCCCTCCGCGTCCCCCCGGGCAGCACGCAAGTCGCCACCTCGGAGTACGTGTTCCCCCGGCGCGGCCTTTACACCTACGTGGGCCTCGACCTGATCACGCGCTTCCCGTTCGGCTTCTTCGAGAAGATCAAACCGTTCCGCGAGCCCCACGAAGTGCTTGTGTACCCCGCCATCCGAACCGACATCGGCACCATCGTGGCCGACAACGCACGCGAAGGCGAAGTGGAGCAACAAATCGAGGGACGCGACGGCGAGTTCTTCGGCCTCCGCGAGTACCGCGAGGGCGACGACCTGCGCGACATCCACTGGAAGGTCTCCGCGCGCCGCGGCACGCTCGTCCGCAAGCTCTACGACCGCCGAGACAACGAATCCATCGCCGTGCACCTGTTCAACTGGGTCCCCGAAGGCGGGCCCGAGGACCGCCAACGCGCGCTGCTCGAAGAGCTCGAGCACGCCATCAGCGTGGCCGCCTCGGTGTGCGCCAAGCTCACCCAGCGCGGGCACCGATACTCGCTCCACACCATCGACGCCGTGGTCTCCGAGGGCTCGGGCGCCGGCCAGCTGCAGAGCGTGTTGCGCGCGCTCGCCCTGCTCGACATCCGCCGTGAAGTGACCGCGCCCGCGTTTGTGATCAGCAACGAAAAGAACCGCCTGCTGATCGAGACCGCGACGCTCCCCAACACCGTGAGCACACAGTTCGGCTCGCGCATGCCGCTGCCGGCGATGCAGGAGGCCGCATGAGTCCCGCACAGGCTGGCCCCGGCGGCGTCTCCATCGTCACCACCCGCAAGTTCTTCGTCTTCGCGATGACCGTCGTCGGCTTCATCTCCCTGTCCGGCTCCGGCGAAGTGAACCCCCTGGTGATGGGCGCGTTCGCCCTCGCGACGATCGGCGCGTGGTTCTGGGAAGAGCCCCGCATCGACTTCAAACGCTGGCAGACCCCGTGGACGGTGCTCACCCTGCTGGTGTTCACCTGGACGATGCTCGACATCTTGTTCATCGGTGAGTTCTTCCTCACCTCGGCCATGTACTTCGTGGTCTTCCTCGCGGGCGCCAAGCTATTCCAGCTCGCCGAGGACAAGGACTTCACGCAGTCGATGGCGCTATCGCTGCTGCTGCTGGCGAGCGGCAGCGTGCTCAACGAGGCGCTGTCGTTCGGCGTCGCGTTCATGGCCTACGTCATCTGCTCCACGCTCGCGCTGACCGTGCAGCACCTCAACGTCGAGGTCACCGAGCAGCACGGCAGCGGGCGGTCGCGCACGCGCGTCGAGGCCATCATCCTGTGGTCCGCGCTCGGCCTCGCCGTGCTCATCTTCTTGGGCTCCATCGCGTTCTTCTTCGCCTTCCCGCGCATCGGCTTCGGCCTGTTCGTCCAGAACAACCGGACCGGCGTGGCCACCAGCGGATTCGGCGACACCGTCGAGCTCGGCGGGCACGGCACCATCCGCGAGGACGGCACCGTCATCATGCGCGTCAAGTTCCCGAACGGCCCGCCAGACAACCCCGCCGGCCTGTATTTCCGTGGCCTGTCGCTCGACAACTACGACGGACGCAGCTGGCGCGACGAAGACGACTACGGGCAAAACCACAGCGTACAGCGCGAGCTCGAGGGCCGCGGATACCTCATCGGAGAGGCCACCGACGGCACCTGGGAAGAGGCCACCGACGGCGCCATCGTCACGGACGTGTACCTGGAACCGCTCCAGTCCGACGTGCTCTTCTCGGTCGGCCACTTCACAGCGCTCGGCCTGCCCGACGACGTCACCGACCTGCCGGAGAACTGGTTCGGGCGCTCCGTGCGCGCCGACCTGACGGGCGAAGTCTCGCTGTCGCAGCGCTCCACGCAGGGCGTCATGTACCGGGCCTACTCGCAAGAGAACCTGCCCACGATCGACGCGCTCCGCGAAGCCCGGTACGCCGACCTCGGCGACTCCTTGACCGAGATCATCGACCTCGCCGTCCGGCGCCTGGCCGAAGAGCAGGGCCAGCCGCTACCGCCGGACTACGCGCCGCTGTCGGAGGCCAGCCTGGGCAACCTCGCCGCCAACGGAAACCAGCGCGGGCGCTTCCACGCGCGGCTCGCCAGGCACTACCTGCAGCTCCCCGACGGGCAGATCACCGACCGCATGCGCGCGTGGGTCAACGAGCGGCGCGCCACCAACCCGCTCGACGTCGACTTCGCGCTCGAAGTGCAGCGCTCGCTGCGCACGCTCGAGTACACCACCGACCTGCCCCGGCCGAGCGGCCCCGACGCCAATCTGGTCGACGAGTTCCTGTTCGATTGGCAGCGCGGACACTGCGAGTACTTCGCCACCGCCATGGTCGTGCTGCTGCGCACCGGCGGCGTCCCCGCCCGCATCGTCAACGGCTTCCTCGGCGCCGACTTCAACCAAATCGGCACGTACTACAGCGTGCGCCAAGCCAACGCCCACTCGTGGGTAGAGGTGTACTTCCCCGAGCTCGGCTGGGTCCGCTTCGACCCCACCCCCGCAGGCGCACCCAGTTTCGGCGACGGCGGCTTCATCGACCGCATGCGACAGGCCATCGATAGCCTGCGCCTCACCTGGTTCCGGTGGGTCGTCGAGTACGACGTCGAAAAACAGGCCAACGCCATCCGCGACGTCGTCGAGTCGCTGCAGGGCTCCGAAAACGCCGAACGCACAGCGCTCGACTTCAGCGCGTGGGTGCACAACGCGGTCCGCTGGCTGTGGCAGCACCTGCTCGCGATCACCCTGCTCATCCTGTTCTGGTTCATCGCCGCCGCCGTCTACCGCCGCCGCTCGCTCAACCGCATGCCGTGGCACACACTCGACTGGGGCCTCGGCGTGGGCTGGGCCGTGCTGGCCACCGGCGTCATCGTGCAGGCGTGGCCCAACCCGGACTGGATCGCCGCCGTCGTCACCTACCCGCCCATCGCCATCACCGTGTTCCTGGCGTGGCAGCTCCGAAAGGACCTGTTCGACCTCGGCCAAGGCCGCAAGGGCCGGTCCCGCGGCGGCGACTTCGTATCCAACCTGTACGCCCGCCTGCTGCGCACGGCCGAGAAGGAGCTCGGCGAGCTACCGCTGTCGCTGTCATCGGCAGAGCTGCAAGACCAACTCGACCTGCGCGAGCCCGAGCTGCGCGCCGAACTCCAGGCCTTCATCGACCTATACGAACGCGTCCGATTCGCCGGCGAGACCGTCACTGAAGACGAGATCACCGAGTGGCGCAAACGCTTCCGCCCCATGGTGAAGCGCATGGTCAAGGACCTGCGACTGCAGCTGAGCGAAGGCTAAACGCGCCGGATTCAGATTGAGGGGTAGCGCGCAATCCACCCTTCGTGAGCGATGTCGAACGACAGGTTTAAACCCATCGCCAACTCACCACCGCCGCCTCCCCGGAAACCTAAGGAGCGCAGTGCCGGGCTTCCCAGCTCGCGCGCACGTCGAGCCCGACCGACTCCAGCTCGGGGATCACGACCTCGTCGATCGCTTGCCACGCGAGCGACTTGGCGTTGGTCGGCTCCGAGAAGCCGAGCGCCCTGCCCTCTTCGAGCAGCGCGTCATCGAACTGACCGGGGATGGTCGCCGCGATCACGCACTGCTCGTAATAGCCGAGCGCGCGTCCCACGTAATCGTTGGTGCGCGCGCGCTGGGCGTCGTCGAGGGTGGGCCAGACTTCGCGCAGATAGGCCCATCCCACGCGGGCGTGCAGGGTCTCGTCGGCGAGCAGCTGTGTGAGCACGCGCCGGACGAACGGCTCGGTCGCCATGTCGCGCTCTTCGGTCAGCAGCCCCACGGCGACCGTCTCGGAGATGCAGCCCACGAAGACCAAGTTGCGCAGCGCCTGTTCGGCCGTGCTCACGTTGGCGTGCAGCGTGGGCGGCTCCGGGCGCAGGTCGGCCGGCGCGCTGGGGTCACCGCCCAGCATGCTCACCACCTGACCGCAAAGCGCCGCGTGCCGCAGCTCATCCATCGCCGAGCGCAACACCACCGTCTTGAAGTCGAGCGACGACTCGGCGTGCACCAGCAGCGGCAGCAGGTTCGAGAACGTCTGCGCGCTCCGGTGCTCGTGCACCATGCGCTCGCGCCAGTTGAGGATCGCGATCTCTTTGGCACGGTCGGAGTACGTGCCCACCAGGGTCTCGCCGGGCTGCAGCTCCGGGATCTCGTCCTTGCGTGACAGCAACCCGCGCAGCAGACGCTCGTGCTCGGCCGCCATCGGGGTCGCGCTGATCTCGCAGCGCAGGGTGCCCATCGCAGCGCCGCTCGTAGCGCCGGCAGATTCGCTCATCGCGGATTCGCTCATCAGAATGTCGGCGGCGAGAAGGGTCCAACGGCGGCGCAGGAGCAGCCCCAGTCGGGTGAGAAGAAGCAGCCGTCGCGGCCAAACCCGTTCTCTTCGGACCAGTCGGCGCAGCAGTCCGCGTCGTTGTTCTGATCGCATGCGTCGGAGCAGACACCGTCTTGCTCGGCGCTACAGCCGGGATCGACCACGTCGTCCCCCGTGTCTGGCGACACATCCGGAGCGGTGTCGAACGGCACGTCGGGTTGCACGTCCGGCGGCACGTCCGGCGCGGTGTCGACCGGTGCGTCCGGTTCCACATCATCGGGATCGATGTCGCCGGGCACGTCCTGTGGCACGTCCGGTGCCGTGTCCATTTCAACGTCCGG
>CBDUJZ010000033.1:0-39810 GCA_965367675.1 uncultured Myxococcales bacterium
ACGTGGCGCGTACGCCGTTGCTGTATCGCGCTTGAATACGAAGTCTCGTTCTCGGCCCCGCGTTGGCGTTGTCTTGGATTCGAAAATCGGTCACTGTTCCATGGCGGAGCGAGGTTTGCGCCACGGACGACCGAGGAGGGAAGGGTGGAGCGACGACCGATGGCGACGAAGACAACCGGCCGACGATGCGGAGCGCGCGTGCTCGCGAGTGGTGTGGTGAGCGTGGCGTTCGCGCTCGGCGCTTGTGGCACGGAGGAGGAGCTGCCGCAGAACGGCGTGGACGTGGGGGGCACCGACGCGGCGTCGTCTGATGCGGATGCGGGGGGTGCGTGCGCGGTCCTCGACCTGCTTCCTGACCGCGCCGAGGTAGCGCTGACGCCGCGGGCAGACCGGATCGTGGAGGCGGTGGCGTTGGAGTGTAGCGACGGCGCGTTTCCGGATGCGGAGTGGACGGAGATGGTCGCGGCGGACCTGGCGTTGATCCGTGTCGCGGTGCCGGATGTCGCCGATATCGAGCCGCATACGTACATGGCCCGAGAGGGCGGCATCTATCTGTCGGCGGAGTCCAACGCGGCCGCGGTGGAGTTGGCCGAGCATCCGACTGTGCGTTGCGTGGCGGAGCTGCTCGATGGGTTCGTAGAGACGCCAGGCGACCGAGAGTCTTCGACCTCGACGGGCGTCTACATGAGCGCGAAGGCCTTCAACGCAGATGCGTTCGGCGCTGTTTGGGACTCGGTGCCGGAGATTGACGCGTGGTCCGGCAACTTGCGGACCGGCGATGGCGATGATGTGCAGGTGCGCGTGGAGGGCTCGGCCCGCGAGTACTGGTTCGAGCGGGGCCTGGGCGACTGCCCGTCCGGATGCACCGCGTTCCATTGGTTCTGGGTGCGTGTGGACAACGGCGCGGCGACGCTGCTAGGCGAATGGGCGGAATCGTTCGGGGCGATGGACGAGCTGGAAGGCGTGTCCCGCGAGGAGCCTGCGGGGTTCCCGGCAGCAGACACCTGGGGCTGCGAGCGTGCGGCGGGCGCTGTGACGCGTCGGTGGGAGTAGTCGACGGGTCATTGGCGGGGAAGGGAGGGGCGTCTAGACGCGTTGGCGCCGTCGGGGTATCGTCGGGGCCTACGGAGGGGTCATGCGGTTTTCGGTGTTTGTTGTTCTCGGCGCGGTGCTTGCCAGCGGTTGCGCTATCGATCCGGACTTGGACGGTCCTCGCCCGGCTTCGCAGGTGCCGGACGTCCGTGTGGACGTTCGGGCGGACACGCGGGTGGATGAGGTGGACACGCGGGTGGATGAGGTGGACTCCGGTCGCCGTGGCATGCAGCTCTGCGAGCCGCTACTGCGGTGCGCCGATGGCCGTGCGATTCGGCCGTTCGACACGGACGTTGACTGCCCCGCCGAGCCGCCAGCGGCTGGCGCCGCCTGCGCCGCCCGGACGCAATGCTGGTGGTGTGCGACGGACGCTGAGATTTTTCGCATAGGGAGTCCGAACGTCGTTGCCGCTCAGTGCTATCCCTCTGCGGCGGGACCCGATGCTCGCGAGTGGTTTATACCAACGATCGATGGGACGGCGTGTCTGGCGGCACCTGACTCGGGGCAAACGTACGAAGCCCCGGACGCGCCGGACGCCACGGACGGCGATTGGGTGCCTTGCGTGCCGCGCTTCGACTGCGACGAAGGCCCGAATCGGACGGCACCATTCTATCGCGAGTGCCCGATGTCTCCGCCCGCGGCCGGTGACGCGTGTTCGACGGGCTTCGTGAACGAGGGGGAGTGCATCTACTGCCGTCACCCGGTGAGCGAGGTCTACCCCAGTGACGGCGAAGATGTGTTGCTTCTGCGATGCAACGACTCGGCGGGGAGCTGGCAGCAGTACACGTCGAAGGCCTCGGGCTTTTACTGCGACGGCTAGCAGCCGCTGCTGAGGACCAGTGGTGCATGGCGCGGCGTTCTCGTGCGGCGCACGCGGTAAGCGCTTCTGGTTGTACGCCTTACCAGTCGCGCGTGGCGATCAGGTCCTCAATGTCGACCGCCTCGAATCCATACGCCCGCGCGATGTGGCCAAAATCCATCGCCATGACTTCGCGGGCGCCCGTCTCGAGTTCGCTCTCGTGCTCTCCGAACACCTCGTTGAGGTCGTTGATCTGCTCCGTCGCCGCGTGGGTGATACGCAGCAGCTCGGCCGCGGTGGTCGGCTTGCTGGTCTCGATCTGATGGCAGGCGTCGAGCAACACCTGCTTTACGCGATCGACCAGGTGGTTTGGGAAGTACGCGTCGTCGTACATGCCCTGCAGGAACGGGTGCGAGACGATGTTCGGATTGCTGACGTTCATGGTCACCGGTTGGCGGGTGGAGTGTGCTTGGACTCTCGGCTGCGGATAGTGCCCTAAACGGCGGCCAACGCGGCCAGAATCTCCTCTGCGGCCAGCCCCGCCGTGGTCTCTCCGTTGGCGACCTCGCTCTCAAGCTCCGCCACGCGCTTGGCCACGCTCTCGTCCTCGTGCAGCCGCCGCCGGACGCGCTCTTCGACCAAGGCCCACATCCAAATCCTGGCTTGCCGTTTGCGCTTTCGCTGCAGCTCGCCGTCGGCTTCCAATCGCGCGCGATGGTCCGATATGTGGTTCCAGATAATATCCAGGCCGGAGCGTTGCTCGGCGCTGCATATCACCACGGGCGGCTTCCACTCGGACCACACCGGCGTCAGGTGGTCCAGGGCGGATGCATACTGGCGGCGGGCGGACTTGGCGCGCGGCAGGTTGTCGCCGTCGGCCTTGTTGATCGCGAGTAGGTCGGCGAGCTCCAATATGCCGCGCTTGATACCCTGCAGAGAATCGCCGGCGCCGGACAGCATGAGCACGGCGAAAAAATCGACCATGCCGGACACCAGCGTCTCGCTTTGGCCCACGCCGACGGTCTCCACGAGGATGACGTCGTAGCCGGCGGCTTCGCAGAGCAGCATGGTCTCGCGGGTCTTGGCCGCGACACCGCCGAGCGTGCCCGAGGTGGGCGACGGCCGAATGAACGCGTTGCTGTCGCGGGCGAGGGTGGCCATGCGGGTCTTGTCGCCCAGGATGCTACCGCGGCTGACCGAGCTGGTGGGGTCGACCGCGAGCACGGCCACGCGGTGACCGGCGGCGGTGAGCATGCCGCCGAACGCTTCGATGAACGTGCTCTTGCCCACACCGGGCACACCGCTGATGCCCACGCGCCACGCGCTGCCGGTGCTCGGCAGCAGCGCCTTGAGCACCTCTTGCGCCAGCATCTGGTGGTCGCCGCGGGTGCTCTCTACGAGCGTGATGGCGCGGCCGAGCACGGCGCGATCGCCGGAGCGAACACCGTCGACGTAGGCGTCGATTGAGAGCAGGCGGCTCACGCCTCGTTGCCTGCTTGGATCTTATCGAGCACGTCGATCGCGGCGTCGGCGATCACCGTTCCGGGGCCGAAGATGGCGGAGGCGCCAGCCTCGTACAGTCCGGGGTAGTCTTGCGGCGGGATGACGCCGCCGACCACCACCAGGATGTCGTCTCGGCCTTCGGCGGCGAGGGCGTCGCGCAGGGCGGGCACGAGCGTCTTGTGGCCTGCGGCGAGCGAGGACACGCCGACCACGTGCACGTCGTTTTCGACGGCTTGGCGGGCGGTCTCTTCGGGCGTCTGGAACAGTGGCCCGACGTCGACGTCGAAGCCGAGGTCGGCGAAGGCGGTCGAGATGACCTTTTGGCCGCGGTCGTGCCCGTCTTGGCCCATCTTGGCGACCAGGATTCGCGGGCGGCGGCCCTCTTCGATGGCGAACGCGTCGGCGCGCTCACGCGCTCGCGCAACAGCTTTGTCGTCGGTTCCCACTTCGCTTGCGTAGACCCCAGTGATGGTATGAATCGCGGCCTGGTGGCGGCCCCAGACCTTCTCGAGCGCGTAGCTGATTTCGCCGACCGACGCACGGGCGCGCCCGGCCTTGATCGACAGGTCGAGCAGGTTGCCTTCGCCGGTCTCGGCGCACTTGGTGAGGGCGTCGAGGCAGGCGTCGACGGCGGCTTGGTCGCGGTTTTCACGGAGCTCTTTGAGCCGCGCGATCTGCGCCTCGCGCACCGCCGAGTTGTTCACCTCGAGGATCGGAATGTCCTCGGCCTCATCGATGCGGAAGCAGTTGATGCCGACGATGGGCTGGCGTCCCGAGTCGATGCGGGCCTGCGTACGCGCTGCGGCCTCTTCGATGCGCATCTTGGGCACGCCGGCCTCGATGGCCTTCGCCATTCCGCCGAGCGCTTCGACCTCGAGGATGTGTTCCCAGGCCTTGGACGCGAGCTCGTGGGTGAGGCGCTCCACGTAGTAGCTGCCGGCCCACGGATCGACCGTGCGGCACAGGCCGGTCTCCTCTTGGATGTGGATCTGCGTGTTGCGCGCGATGCGGGCCGAGAAGTCGGTGGGCAGCGCGAGCGCCTCGTCGAGCGAGTTGGTGTGCAGCGACTGCGTGTGCCCGTGCGTGGCGGCGAGCGCCTCGACGGCGGTGCGGATGACGTTGTTGTACACGTCCTGCGCGGTGAGCGACCAGCCGGAGGTCTGGCAGTGCGTGCGCAGCGACATCGACTTGGTGTTCTTGGGGCCGAACTCCTTGACCGCGCGAGCCCACAACATGCGGGCGGCGCGCAGCTTGGCCACCTCCATGAACGTGTTCATGCCGATGGCGAAGAAGAACGACAGGCGCGGCGCGAACTTGTCTACGTCCAGGCCGGCGGCGACACCCGTTCGGATGTACTCCATGCCGTCGGCGATCGTGTATCCGAGCTCCAGGTCGGCCGTCGCTCCGGCCTCCTGCATGTGGTAGCCGGAGATGGAGATCGAGTTGAACCGCGGCATGTTCTCCGCCGTGTAGGCGAAGATGTCCGAGATGGCGCGCATCGATGGCGTGGGCGGGTAAATGTACGTGTTCCGGACCATGAACTCTTTCAGAATGTCGTTCTGAATCGTTCCGGTCAGGTCCTTCTGCGCGACGCCTTGCTCTTCGGCGGCGACCACGTAGAGCGCCATGATCGGCAGCACGGCGCCGTTCATGGTCATCGACACGCTCATCTTATCGAGCGGGATCTGGTCGAACAGGATCCGCATATCGAGGATCGAGTCGATGGCCACACCCGCCATGCCGACGTCGCCGGTCACGCGCGGGTGGTCGGAGTCGTAGCCGCGGTGCGTGGCGAGGTCGAAGGCGATCGAGAGGCCCTTTTGCCCCGCTGCCAGGTTGCGGCGGTAGAAGGCGTTGGACTCCTCGGCGGTCGAGAATCCGGCGTACTGGCGGATGGTCCACGGCCGGTTCGCGTACATGGTGGAGTACGGGCCGCGCACGAACGGCGGCAGGCCTGGCATGGCCTTCATGTGGTTCAGCTCGGCGGTCGCTTCGGGGCCGTAGGCCGCGTCGATGGGGATGCCTTCGGGCGTCTGCCAGGCGCCGCGACCGGCCTCGGAGGGCGTCGAGGAGCCGGTGTTTTCGGGCTTGAGCGAGGCGGTCTTGAAGTCGGGGAACGTGCTCATTAGCGGGCCTCCTTCGTGTTGGCGTCGGCGCCAAACATCGCGCTAGCCGTGCGGGTGAGGGCGGCGTGCAAGTCCGCGCCGGCAAACAAGAATTCGTCCACGCCGGTCACGTCGTAGGCGTCGTCGCTCCCCGGTTTGGGGGGCCGTCCGGCTTGTAGAACGTAACGAGCGCCGGCCGCTCGGAGCGCGGTGGCGAGGCTTGGGGTGAGCGTGGGGTACAGGCCGTCGTGCGCGACGATGACCGCCGCGGTGGCGCCGCTGGCGGTGAACGCGGCGACGGCGGCGTCGGCGTCGTCAAACGGGCCGTCGGCGATGGTCGAGAGGCCGCCGGCGTGCAGCGCGTGGTGGGTCCAACCGGCGCGGGCGGTGTGCTTGGGCAGCGGACCGACCGCGGCGACAAACACGGCAGCGTTGGCGCCGCCGTTGGTGGCCGCTTCCGCAGCGTCGACCAGGGCTTCGAACTCGGCGGCTTCGCGCCACGCAGCGATGGGCGTCGCGGTGGCGGCGTCACCGGAAAACACCGCGCTGCCGATCGCGCCGATGGTGGCGCCCGCTTGAATCGCGTCGATCACCGCCTGGGCGAAACCGGCCGAAGCCCGCGCGGTGTGCTCGGCGATCGCGCTCAGCGCGGCGTCGTTGCTGAAGGCTTCACGCTCGGCCACGGCGGCGGTCGCTTGAGCGGCGCGCAGCGCGTCGAGGTCGATGGCCTCGCGCTCGGGCAGGGTCTCGGTGGGGTTCGCGTAGTTGCTCACGCCGGTGACCGACGTCTTGCGCTTGCGTAGCGCGGCGATGGCGGTGTCGCGGGCGGTCGCCACGCGGGTCTGCACGGTGCCGGCCACGACGGCGGCGCCCAGGCCACCTTCGGCTTCGATGGCTTGCATCACGGCCCAAGCGCGGTCGGCGAGCTGCGCGGTGAGCGTCTCCACGTACCAGCTGCCTCCGGCGGGGTCGGCGACGGCGGCCAGGTGGGACTCGGCGCGCAGCACCAGCTGGGTGTTGCGGGCCACGCGGCGGCTCAACGAGTCGGTGTGCCCGATCGCGTCGTCGAACGGCGTGGTGGTGATGGCGTCGGCGCCACCCATGATCGCGGCGAACGTCTCGCTGGTGCCGCGCAGCATGTTGACCCACGGGTCGCGCTGCGTGCGGGTGCGCGGCGAGCAGCTGGCGTGCAGCGACAAGTCTGCCGCGCCGTCCGGTTCGCCGCAGAGCTCGAGCACGCGGTACCACAGCAGGCGCGCGGCGCGGAACTTGGCGACCTCCATGAACAGGTCGCGGCCTACGTACAGTTCAATCTCAAGCGCGGCGGCGGCGTCGGAGTACGAGACGCCGCGGGCGTTGAGCTCACGCAGGCCGTCGACGCATCCGGCGATGGCGAGGCCGAGTTCGAGGCCACAGTCGGCGCCGCCGTTGTGCCAAGCGCGCGAGGACACGGACCACGCGCGTACCTTGGGGGCGTTGGCGCGGGTCCAAGCGACGGCGGCGGCGGTGTGGTCCCAGGCGTCGCTGAGCGAGCCGGGCAGGGCGCCGTCGATGGCCAGCGTGCCAGCGATATCACCGGCGATATTGCCGCTGATTTCGGACGAAGTGACCCGCTCGCGCTCGGCGACGGCGGCCAGTAATCCCAATGAAGTCAACGGGTTGGCGCCCGCGTCGACCGTCGTGTTCGTCGAGCCCAGGTCGGCTGCGCCGAGCGCTCGGGCGAGGCCGTAGGCGCTGGTGATCGACAGGCCGTCGACGCCGACGCTGGGGGCGCTGTCACCGGCGCCATCACCGTCGTCACCGCCGTCCATGTCAGGGTCGAGGCCCAGCCGCGCGGCGCGGTCGAGACGCAACGTGACCGATTCGACACCGCGGCCCAGGTCGTCGGCGATCTCGGTGTGCACGCGCTCTGCCGAGGCGGCGGTGTAGCGCTGGCGAATGCTCCAGCCGGCGGTGGCTCGCGTGCCGCGCACGTAAGGCGCTTGGCCGGGCGCGGCGTCGCTCAAAACCTGCGCGCTTTCCGCGGTGTACAGCGGTTGAACATCGATGCCTTCGGGTGTCTTTCCGACGAGCTTTCGGTCGAAAGCGTCGCCTGGGAAGTCGCGCTCAACGAGCGCGCGCCACTCGTCGAACGAGGGCAGGTCGAAGGTGTCGGTGAAATCGCTCGGGAGCTCGGCCATCGATTCTCGGGGTCAGGACGCGGGGCCGCGCGGAGTAGCTCTACGCGGAGTAGATACTGTGCGGCGTTGGCGCGTGTTTAGCGGTCCGTCGGCGCGAGAACAACAACCTCAACGACACACCGCGTCATGAGTGGCGTTCTAACGCGCGCAGCCAGGGTGTTCGCGCAGCGCGTCCACCGGTAGCGTGCTGTTGAGCGTGTGGCAGCGCGCGCAGGTGGGCTCGGCCGCCTGCAACATCGGCCGGCACCGGTTCGCGAAGTCGCTGCCGTGGGGGTTCACCGAGATGTGGCACGTGGCGCACTCGTCGCCGGTGTGACAGCTCGCGCACGACAGCAGGTCCGAGCGGGCTTCGGCGGCGTGGTTGTTGAGTCCGGCGGGGTCCAGCCAGTTGGGCGGGTGCACGTTCGCCCATGTGGGCGGCCCCCAGCCGGGTTGCCCGGAGAGCGCGGCCTCGACATGGCACGATTGGCAGAAGCGGGTGGTCGTGTGGCAGCTCGCGCAAGACGCGGTGTCCTGTAGGGCGTCGCCGGCGTGCAGCATGACGTAGCCGGCGGGGTGTACGGATGGCGCGACGTTCGCGCCCGCGTGGCAGCTCGCGCAGGTGTCTTCGACGTGGCACGAAAGGCAGTCTCCGCCCGGGGCTGCGGCGGCGGCGCCATGCTGGGTGAGCCAAGCGGCGTCGTGGCTCACCGGGCGCACGGGCGTTGGCAGCCACGGGTCGGATGTGCCCGCGCCGGGCGCCCACGCGGGGTCGACTCGGAAGCCGCGGAACAGGCCGTCTTCTGCGAATGCGGTCGCGGCGATGAGGCAACACAGGGCGGCGAACACCCACCACGTGAGCGAGCGGTTTCGCTTTGCGGAGCCCATGGCGGAGCGGCGGTCGCCAGCGTCTGTTCGGTCGGTCATCGTCGTCCGGGGAGGGCGATATCGGCGAGCGCCATCGTTCGTAGGCTACCGCGGTTGCGGGTGTCCCAGCCGAAGGTCATGTCGACGGTGAGTTGGGCCCAAGCGCCGGCGTTGGCGCGCATGGCTGCGCTGGTGAACACGCCCGTTCGGCGGTCGAACCACGACGTGTCAGCCTGTGCGCTCGAGGCGCCCTGCCGGTCGCTCCGCCGCTTCTGCGTGCCCACCACCTGGCTGAGTTGCCACTGCGGGCCGCGGTCGGGCACGTACCGGACGCCAGCGGAGAGGCGCAGCACATCGCCGGCGTCGCCGCCTCCCGCGCCGATGCCGAGGTCGCCGTGCAGGTGCCGCGTGCGGTCCTGGGTGCGCACGTCGATGCGGCCGCCCACATTGTGATCGGTCTCGCCGGTGGTCCCGATCGCGCGGGTGGTGCGGTGGTACGCCTGCACCGACAGCGACGTGGTGTGCGGGGCGAATCGGGCGCTCAGCGACGTCTCGCCGTAGGTGCTGATCGGGAACACGCTGAACAGGGAGTCGACGGGAAAACGCGGGGTCGCGTGGCGGAACGATGCCGTGAGCCGCCACGCATCGCCGACGGGCAGCACGCCCACGGCGTCCGCGCGCTCGACCGTGCCGGTGTCTGGGTGCACGCGCAAGCGTCCGGTCAGGTTCATGGCATCGGCGCGCCCGGCCCGACCGGCGAGGGCGACGCTGAAACCGTCGTGGAACTCGCCGTCCAGCGCGGTCTGGTGACGCACCCCGAACGACAGCCCGCCGGTGGCGTCGTCGAGCGCGACCTCGGCTTCGGTGAGCAGGGTGTGGTCGCCAAAGTCTTTGCGCGCCTCGGGCTCGGAATCCGGCGCATACGCGGCGCCGTCGATGCGCACGATGCCGTCGTCTGGACGTAGCCCGCTAGCGACCCGCAGCGACCAGCGTTCCACCTCGAGCTTGGCCGAGGCGCCGTCGATGCGGGCGAACCCAATGCCGCTGGTGAGGTCGTGCCGGCCGACGGTGACGTACAGCGCCGGCGCGACGTCCCAGCGGACCCACGCCGAGTGCAGCTCTGGCTCCAACTGTCGCTCGGCGACCACTGCGCGTCCGGGCTCGCTCGGCAGCCCCTCGTCGAACGCGAACGAGCCGCTGAATTGGCTCCGCACGCGGTCGCCGAGCACATACAGGTCGAGCTGTTGCTGGGCGCTTCGCCGCCGAAACACCCGCCCGTCGATCCGGCGATAGTCGTACGCGTCGAGCACCAATCGGTCGCGCATGAACACGCGCGTGGCAGGCTCGGCGTCCGGCGCCCGCCAGGTTTGCGCGTGCCCAGTACCGAGCCAGCACACACAAATCGCGAGCGCCGCAGCCGCGCACAAGATGTGGCGTGCTCGGTATGAGCGGCGGTGGTGAGAGACGGGCATACGTGCGACTGTACCACGCTGCCGCCCGCCACCACATCGGTCCCTCACGCGCCCTTGGCGTGGACCGCGGGGCTCACTTCCCTACACCCGAGGCGAGCAACCTACTGTACTTGAAGCGTGCAGCAGTAATAGGCGAACTGCCGGTCTTCGGTTGTGTTGTTGTGGTAGCTGTACAGGCCGTTCATGACCTGGTTGGTGGGGCAGCGGGCGTTGAGCAAACCGTCCAGGCTATTGAGGTAGCCGCTGCTCGGGTAGCGGGTGCAGCTGCCGGTGCGGACGGTGCGCCCGGAGGTCGCGTAGCCGTTGTTGGCCACGAACGCGTCGACTTGGCTCTCGCTGAGCTGGGTGTTGGTGTCGTTGTCGACGCCGTCGGCGAACCCGGCGGGGATGTTGTTCACGTCCGCCCAGTTCACCGAGGTCAGATAGCCGTTGTCGGCGACCATGCCGTCGACCTCGGCTTCGGAGAGCACGTTGTCGATGCCGTCGGCGAAGGCGCCGGGGATGCCGGTGAGCGTTCCCCAGCTGACGCTCGTCAGGAAGCCGTTGTTGGACACGTAGTTGTCGACTTGGAGCTCGCTGAGTTGGGTGTCGTTGTCGACGCCGTCGGCGAAGCCTGCGGGGATGCCGCTGATCACACCCCAGCTGACGCTGGTGAGGAAGCCGTTGTTGGCGACCATACCGTCGACTTCGGTCTCCGAGAGCACGTTGTCGACGCCGTCGGCGAACCCGCCGGGGATATCGCCGATCTGGTTCCACGTGTGCGCGTGGCTGGCGGCGGCGAATACACCGGTACCGGCCGCGGTGGCCTCGGCGACAATATCGTCGGCCGAGAAGCCGTCGAGGGTGTCCGCGTCGCCGGCGTAGGCGGCCATGGCGGCGTAGGGCGCGGTGGCGAGCGGGAACAGGTCCATCTCGCTGTCGCCGTCGACGGCGATGCCCACAAACACCTGGGGGTACTGCGCGAACAGGATGGGATCCACCGGCTCGCCGGCGCCCAGGTACGCGGTAAAGATGCCGCCCACGAACGGCACGTTCATGGTGTCAGACCACAGCGTGTCGAGGCCGTCGGAGTCGGCGTACAACGTGAAGATCACGGGCAGGGTGCCGTCGATCGCTTCGCCGTCGAGGTCGTACAGCGTGCCTTGCAGCGGCAGTCGCCCGGGCACCTGCGCGGTGGCGGTGCTGGCCATGAGCAGGCCGCCGCTGAGGAGGGCAGCCGCGCACAGGTTCGCACCGAGATTGGCACGGAGGCGGGTACCGAGTGGGGCACGGAGATTGGCGTAGTTCGCGCGCTTCATGGTGGGCTCGCTAGGGGTCAGTCAGGTGTGGGGTCGGGCCAACGTGCAAGCGGTAGCGCTCGCTGTTGACCACCGGGCTGGCGGCGCCCGAGGGGGCGGAGAGCTCGACGGCGAAGCGTTCGCTCCGTCCGGCGCCCGCGCCCGAGGTGGTGAGCAGCCGCTGCGGGCAGCTGCCGTCCTCAATACAGGTGATCGGAGCGACGCAGACGCCGCCTTCGCACAGCGCCGTGGCGCAATCTTCGGGGCCGTCGCACAGCTCGCCGACGGGGTAACAGCCGGCGCCTTCGTCGATGCGCTCGTTGCAGTCGTTGTCGATGCGGTCGCACACCTCGGGGTTGCCGGGGTAGGCGGCCGGTTGCCGATCGTTGCAGTCGACGAGCCCGTCGCTGACGGGGGCCTCGCCCTCGTCGGTGCATGAGATATTGGTCGACACGAGCACCGCGCCGCTGGGCGAGCGGTAGCCGTCGTTGTCGTCGTCTTCGAAGCAGAACTCCGTGCCGTCGCAGTTTTGGTCGACCTCGTCGCCGGGGATCTCGCCGGCACCCGGGCGGATGGTCTCGTCGCCATCGTCGCAGTCGAGCGCGTTGGACACGTAGCCGTCCGGGGCCGCGCAGGCCTCGACCGGCGTGCCGAACTGATCGCCGAAGGTGTCCACGTCGGCGTCGGCGTAGAAGGTGTTGATGCGCAGCCCCTCGTCGGTCTCGCCGTCGCAGTCGTTGTCCGCCTCGTCGCACGTCTCGGCGGTGGGCAGCACTTGCCCGAAGCAGGCGCTGAAGCCGCCGTCGGAGCAGGTCTGAACGCCGAGCGCGCAGACGCCGATTCCGACGAGGGCGCTGTCGCCGTCGTAGCAGTCGCGGGTCAGCGCGGTACCGTCGGCGCCTTCGTCCACGAGCCCATCGCAGTCGTTGTCGGCGTTGTCGCAGATCTCGGGCGTGGCTTCGTTTCGTTGTTCGCAGGTGAGGGCGCCGGACGCGCACACGGTGCGGCCTTCGGCGCAGGCGCCACCGAACCCGGTGTTGCAGTCGAGCCCCACGTCGCGCGGGTCCTCGTCGACCTCGCCGTTACAGTCGTTGTCGTTGCCGTCGCAGACCTCGGAGGCGGAGCCGTTGACGGTGGCGTTCTCCTCGTCGCAGTCGCGGCCCAAGCAGTCCGGGCCGATGCCGTGCCGGTCGCCGTCGGGGTCGATGCACAGGTCGGAGGGCAGGCAGAGCGAGGTGGTGTCCGCGCCGCCGCTCGAGACCAGCACGCAGTCGAAATCGCGCGGGCAGGTGCTGTCGTCGATGCACACGGACGCGCAGAGCGAGCCACCCTCGCCGGGCGCGAGCGCCACGCAGCGGTTGGACGCGCACTCGGCGTTCTCGTCGCACGCTTCGCCGAGCGCTGCGCCTTCGTCGACATCGGGCGGGCCGGTGTCGGGGCGCACGTCGGGCAGCGCGGTGTCGGGGACATCGGGGATGACGAACACGTCGGTGCCGGCGTCGATAGACACGGCATCGTTCACGTCCCCGTTCGAGGGTGTCGACGACGAACAGGCCCCGGCCAAGGACAACGCCGAACCGACAAGGATGAGTTGGAGTTTGGTACGCATTTAGGAAAAGGACAGTAGCAGGGATTGCGGTAGTGTCGAGTGATCTGCGAGGGTGATAGGCAGAATTGAACACGCGCTGATTTTCCCCGTTTGGAATCCGGTTTCCGAGCCGGGAACCTGCGCTACACCGACTCAGGTGCTAGGCTGCTCTCTCCCACGCACGCGTATCGCGGCCCGTCCGCGAAGGCGGTGAACCCGACCGGATCGCCGCGCTGCTTTCGTGAATTTCCTTACTCGTCAGACACTTGCCTACGTATGAAAAGTTTTCACACTTACGCAACGAGTGCGGACGCTGGCGGTCCTCAGGGCCCTCAAACGCGTCGGAACTCGGCTTATTGTGCGGATCTGAGCGCTGGCACGAGTGTTGCTTTGAATATCCCTAGTGACGACCAGCCCGCTCCGAGCCGCTTGTCACCCCGACCGACTTCCCGCCCGTTGACTCCTATGCATTCTCCCACCCCGCCGCGCTCCCCCGGTCGCCGCCTAGGCACCCGCGGGTTCACGCTCATCGAGCTGATGATCACCATCTCGATCATCGGCATCTTGATGGTGACCGCGAGCTCGTACCTGGCCACGCCGCGCGACGAGAAGGCGGTCGAAGCCAGCGCCGCGGCGATGACGCAGCTGTTCGCCGAGCTCCGAAACCGCGCCATGTCCACCGGCAACGCGGTCATCGTTCGTATCGAGGGGCACAAGCCGCTCAACGACATGGTGACCGGCGACTCCGTCGGCAACGGCTCCCGCAGCTCGCGCATCGAAGTGTTCGACTCCACCACATCGGCCTGCCGCGACGCCGGCACGACCATGGTCCTCAACGACCCCGTCGGCCTGGTGTTCGACCCCACCGACCAGCAGCTCCCCTACCGCAACGTGGTCATCTCCCGCGTGACCCCCTCCAGCGTGCTGGGCGTGGCGATGATCTGCTTCACGCCGTCCGGGCGCGTCGTTGACCCGGGCACCAACCGACCGCTGCCCGCGATCGGCAGCTCGGCCTTCGGCGGCCGGCTCATCGTCGAGCTCCGTCCCGCCAGCTGCCGCGCCTCACAGTGCGAACTCAGCCCTGAGCGCGTCTCACTCGGCCTTGGCTTCAACGGCCTGGTTCAGCGGATGCCAAGTACCTTCGACCTGGGTGACCTCTGATGCGCCGCATGACTAAGAACGACAAAGGATTCACGCTCATCGAGGTCATGGTCGCAGCCGTCGTGCTCGCGATCGGGCTCGTCGGCATCCTCGGAATGCAGGCGGTCTCCGCGATCACCAACCGCCGCGCCCAGGACATCCGGGTCGGCATGGAACTCGCCGAGTCCGCCATGGAGCGCCTCAAGGTCGACGCCATCGCGTGGGTTGGCGACGAGACGGTCATCCCCTCTGACTCGTGGCTCGGCACCGGGCTCACGGACGAGAACCTGAACGCGTGGACGCTGCCGCCGGTGAACCCCGCCGACGGGCAGGGAACCTTCAACGACATGGGCCTGCGCGGCACCACGACCTCAGCGCTGCCGAGCGGCAACGACTACTTCGTCGAGAAGAGCAGCCGCTACTGCATTCAATACCGGCTCGGCTGGGTCATCGAAGGACAGATGGCCCGCGTCGAAGTCCGCAGCATCTGGCCCTCCAACGTGAACGGCGAAGCGACGCTCAACGGCTCGTGCGAGAACCTCGCAGGGCTCAACGAGGGCACGCTCGACCTGCAGTTTGAGTGGGTCAAAATCGCCGGCATGGTGCGATGGAACCAAACGGGCGCCACGCCGACCGGCCCGAGGACTTAGCATGTTGAATACCCAAAACAATCGGCTCCGCGCCGTCGGAAATCGCGGCTTCACCCTGGTGGAGCTGATGGTCGCGCTCGCGATCTCGTCGTTCCTCGTCGTGACGATGTTCTACGTGCTCACCGCGGCCACCAAGACCTTCCGCGTGCAGAACGACATCTCGCAGGTGACGGACCGCATGAACTACTCGATGGACACGATCAAAAACGATCTCCGTCGGGCCTCGTTCATGACCATCCCCAACGCGTACCTGCAGCCGGACGTGTACCCCTGGTACCGCAAGGCCTGCGCGCCCCCCGCGTGGATGGACTCGCCGACCGGAAACGGCCCCGCGGCGCACGCTGTTTGGGTGCGCGAAGGCTCGGGCGGCTCCCTGGACTACTACGAGCCGGCCGCCGACGAAGAGGTGCTGATCGGCGAGAACCCCGACCAGCTGATTCTGTTCGGCGCGTACCGGACCGTCGAGACGTTCCAGCCCACGCTCATGCAGTCGGGTACCTCGATGCTGCGCGTCTCGAACGGCGGGTTCACGGACGTGGAGATGGACTACATCTTCTCGGACGCGGTGCTCATGATCTCGACGCCCGCGGGCGGCCACCAGTACCTGTCCGTGACCGACGCCTCAGCCATCGCTGGCAAGTCGGAGACGGAGCTGACGCTGGGCCAAGCGCTGCTCGCCGACCCGCTCGGGACAGGCCTCGAGACGTGCAACTTCCAAGGCTTTGGCGGTCTGAACTTTGAAGTCACGCCGATGCACTTTGTGCAGTACTCGCTGCTGGACGATCCCGACGACTACGAGTCCTCGCTGCTCGTCCGCGAGGAGCTCGGCTACGAGATGCAGAGTCTGACGCCGGCGTCGCGCTACATTGTCGCGCGCGACATCGTGGACTTCCAAGTGTGGTTCGACGGCGTTGTGGCCGGCGGTTCGCAGACGACGGTGCTGCAAGACGGCATCGACTCGGGCGACTGGGTCGACGACGAAGGCACGCTCGCCCAGAACCTGTTGGATGGCGACGCGAACGCGCAGCCGGAGAACGCCCGATCGGCATACATCCAGATCTCGTCGCGACTCGACACCGCCTACACCAAGTCGCCGCCACCGCGCGGACCGCTGCTGGAGTTCATCCAGCTGAACGACTGCGAAGACGATGTCTGCGTTCCCGCGGGCGACTTCACGCCGGTGTACTCGATTCGCGGCGAAGTCCAACTGCCCAATATTCTGCTGTCCAACGTTCGGAGTCAGCCATGATCGGCTCTCATCCTCGGTCTGAGCGCGGTAGCGCGCTCCTGATTTCACTGCTGGTGATCATCTCGCTTACGGGCTTGGGCGCTGTGGCGTTCAACTCCGCGGTGACCGCGACCAACACGGCGGACTACGCCAGCATGCAGCGCCGGGCCGCACAGGCCGCCGAGGTGGCTGTGCTCTCTGGCGTTGAGTACTTGAACTGGAACCTGGACGCCGTCGTGGCGTACGCGGAAGGCTCCGGCAGTTACGAATTCCGCAACACCGACCCGGTCCGCTCGGACCTGCCTGTTGGCGACCTGTTCGGAACGAACCCCTTCGGCCGCGGCCGCTTGGAGCCGTTCTTCCGCGTGCAGTACGGCGACATGTCGCCCGCGCGCCGCGCCGCAGAGTTCGACGAGGGCTTCTGCTACATGCGGCTGACGATGACGGGCACGGCGGGAATCGTCGACCCCGACATCGGTGGCTCGGGCGCGGTGAGTGAATTTGATTTGAGAGGCGGCATGATCGCCCGCGACTTTGCCGGCCACTTCTATGTGGGTCCGGTACGATGCCCTGGCTACGGAGGTTAAGATGCGCACAACAATGAATCGACGATTGTGGTTTGCGACGGGAGTCGCTTGCGTATCTGCCTTGTGGGGGAGCGCCGCGAACGCGCAACCCGTAGAGGCCGGCGTGAACGTGCCGCCCGTGGCGCTGATCTTGTTCGACACAAGCAGCAGCATGGAGTGGCTCGACGATGGCCCCGACCACACGTTCCCGACCTGCACCGGCAGCGGCGTGTTGCTCGGCGCGACCGGCGGCGAACAGACCCGCATGCACGCCGCCGTGCAAGTGCTCACGGGCGAGGTGCCGAACCGGTACTGCGTCGAGGACAACCGCAACACGGAGCCGCAGCGCCTGGACCAGGTGGACCCCTCGCGGCCCCAGGGTATCCGGCACTCGCGCCTGTGCTCGCGCCTGACGCTGACGACCAACGAGGCGACCGACTGCATCCCCGCCGATCCGGCGGAGCCCACGGGCGCGTTCCCGCAATCGGAGAACGGCCTCATCGACGAGTTCGATAACATCGCCTTCGGTTTCATGGCGTTTGACTCGTTCGAAGAGCCGGACGCGTGCAGCGACGGCATGTTCTCGTACGGTGTCGGCCGTCGGATGAACGGCGCGGGCGGAATTCCGTCGCCGCCGGCCAACCCGAACGCGGTGCCGGAGTGCGGAACGCTGGAGCCCAACTGCTGGAACTTGGGCGCCCGTCGCCCGTTCTCCACCGACCCGGGTGCGCCGGCCTGCGCTGGCGTCGCGCAAGGCTTCACCGTGCCGCCGCTCGACCCGCGCGGCACGATGACGCAAGCGCAGATCAACGACATGGTGCAGGAGCAAATCCTGCGCGTCGTGCCGTACTGGAGCACGCCGCTCGGCGCGATGCTCGAGGACGCGTACCACCTGCTCGAGGATCCGCCGGACTTCTACTCTTACCAAGCCGAGACGGGCGGACACGACGCCACGTACGGGGCCAACGATATCTACGGCGAATGCCGCCGCCGGTTTGTGGTCCTGATCACCGACGGCGTGCCCTCGTACACCGAGTGTGTGCGCACCGGCACCGACGGCCCGGACACCGCGCCGTGGGACCCCGATTGTGAGGGATACCCGTACGCCGACGCCGCGTACTACGCGAGCCAACTCTACGAGGCCGGCGTTCAAGTCTACGTCATCGGCTTCAACATCAGCGCCGCCAGCGGTGCGATCCTCAACGAGATCGCCGACGCCGGCGGTACGGATGAGGCGCGCTTCGCGTCCGGCAGCCGCTCCCTCGTGTACGAGATGGGCGACATCCTCTCCCAGATCTCGCTCGGTACCCCGAGCCGCACCACGCCGGCGAACACCACCCGCATTCGCCCGGGCATCCGCAACGGCCAGTACACCTTCGAGTCGAACTTCGAGATCCACGAGGGCTCGCCGTACTGGACCGGCGATATCTCCCGCGTCAGTCGCGTGTGCTCGGCCGGAACGCTGGGCGACGAGGACGAGGTGAGCTTCGCGGAGTGGTACGACGACCTGAGCGCCAGCGAGCTGAGCTCTCGCCCGATCCTGACCACGTCCCCCGTGTGGCACAGCTGCTTCCTCAAAAACAGCGGCACGTTGAGCACGAGCCCGTTCCTCACGGGTGAGAACGAGCTGGGTGCAGCCTACGGCGTCACCGACGCGGAGATCGCCGCGGCGTGTCAGTACGGCGGTGAACCCGGCAGCCAAGCCGGCGCGGACTCGCAGTGCGAGGACCTGACGGACGGCCGCGTTGGTTTCCAAGACCGCTACCTGGTGGGCTCGCGTGAGGCCGAGTGCCTGACGGAGCTCAACGTGTTCGGCACGCTGCTGCAGCCGCACTTGTTCGGCGCTGACGGCATCTTCGCGGGCCTCCCGCCGCTGCCGCTGCTCTCGACCGCTCAGGCCGAGATGTATGTGCGCTGGTTGCGCGGCTGGACGCTGACGGACCTGCGCACGACGCACCGCGACGCCCTGGAGCGTGAGCTTCCCGGCGCCGAGTACCGCTGGGATTCGGACACCAACCGCTACACCCACGATCGCGTGTCGCGACTGCCGGCCATCGTTCACTCGTCCCCGACGGTTGTTGGACGTCCGGACCCGCGTTTGCAGATCAGCGAAGCGTATACCGAGTTCGTTGCCGCCACGGAGAACCGCCGCAGCGTGGTCTACGTCGCGACGGCGGATGGTCTCCTTCGCGCGCTCGACGCCGATACGCGCGAAGAGGTCTTCGCCTTCTTGCCGTCCTCGGTGACGCATCGCATCGGCGAGACCATGAGCTCGCCGGTTCAGGTAATCGACGGCAGCCCGATCGTGGAGGACATTCGTACCCACCGCGCGGGCAGTGACGTGGAGCGTTGGATGACGGTGCTGTTGCTGCCGTACCGCGGCGGCGCCCGCGGTGTGGTCGCGCTCGATGTGACCCAGCCGGACCGCCCGCGCTTCCTTTGGGAGATCGACGCCGAGTTGGACCCGCAATTGGGCCTGACGTACTCGCGGCCGGCGATGGGCTCGGTGTTCATGGCGGACTGCGTCGTGGGCTCCGGACCGTGTGAGCGCGGCGTGGCCGTGTTCGGCGGCGGCGCTCCTCCCAGCGGCCTGGGCGACTACAGCACCACCAACATCGGTCGCACGATGTACGTCGTGGACATCGAGACCGGCATCGTCATTCGCCGCTTCACGCACGCCCGCAACCTGTCGGGTGTGGACGAGCCGATCGCGTCGCCTGTCGTCGGCGAAGTCGCTGGCTTCGACACCTTCACCGGTAGCCTCATGACCCGCGCGTTCGTTGGAACGCTCGGCGGTCAGATGCTGCGTTTGGACATGTCGTCCAGCGACCCGACCGATTGGGCCGTCGACGTGTTCTTCGACCCGGTCCGCGACATCCCGACGATCACGGACGTGCCCGGCGGAATCTTCTTCCGGCCCACCATCGCGCTCACGCGCTCCACGGGCCGCGCGGTGGTCATCTTCGGTACGGGTAACCTCGACGATTTGGACGCCGGCGTGGTGGAGAACAACTTGATGATGAGCGTGACGGAGCAGCCGGAGTTCAACGCCAGTGGCGACCTTGTACGCATCGGCGGCGAACTGAACTGGGCGCTGACGCTGGACCCGTCGGAGCGATTGACCGCGCGGCCCCGCGTGTTCAACCGCGTGGCGTACTTCGCGACGTTTGTCCCCGACACGGACCCGTGCGACATCGGCGGCGCGCGCCTGTACGGCCTCGACTTCGTGGGCGATGAGTCTGCGCTGGGCGTGGTCGGCGACGCGACGGACCCGGCGTTCGTCTCGTACCTGACCCTGAAGCCGTTCGACCTGCCGTCCGATGAGAACCCGTACGTGCCGTTCCAGGACGCCTCGAACTTCGCCGGGCTCGACCCGGAAGTGATTCCGGAGGACTCGATCATCTACGCGGTCGAGGTGACCGAGCGCCTGACGTGCTTCGAAGAGTCCGACGCTGGTGGCCAACGCGGCAACGGCCAGAACGTGGCGCTTGAGGTGTCCGACCAGGGCGAGTTCGTCCTGCAGATCGGCGCGTCGAGCATGGTCGGCGGTACGAGCTCGGGCACCACCCAGGCGCAGTCGCAGATCGCCGAGATGACGGTGCCGGATCCGCCGACGTCGATCATCCCGACGTCCTGGAGCGTGATTTTCGAATGACGTGTTGCGACCGTTGGACGGCGCTGGCCTTTGTGCTCTCGACGGCGCTGGCGTGCGATCGCGCGCCGGCCGTTGACCCCACGGCCGCCGAGACGCCGGCGGCTCCCGAGGCCGCGCCGGTGGGCCCCGACGGGTTGACGGTGGGCCAGCGCACTGCGTTCGGCTTGCCGATCCCGGAGGGCGCCGTCGAGGAAGAGGTGGGCGAGACCCACGCGTACTATTCCATCCAAGCGTCCTACCGGGACGTCACGCTGTTCTTCGAGAATCAGCTGCCGGACTTCTCGCCGCAGGACTACCGCGAAGGCCGCAAGCTGGTGGCGTCGGACTCCTCGGACCGAAGCCTGTACATCTTTCGCGAGTCGGACTCGGAAGTGCTGATCACGTACTTCGACGAGACCTCGCAGGGCTCTGTCTATCGGAGCTCCGCGGCGGAGCTGGCCGCTGAGTTGGACCGCACGCAGCCGGACCGGCGCGTGGCGACAGACGGCAGTCACGTGGTGTCGGCGAACCGCCCGCGCGAGCGGCAGCCGCTCAACGGGACCGTGCGCACCACCGAGAGCCAGCGCCCGCGCTGGGAGGACGGCGACCGTCCTGAGCCGGATGCGCGCGAAGAGCGACCACGCATGCTGCGCGGCACGACGAACCCCAACGGCTCTCGGCCGCTGGACTTCGTCCATGGCGAGTACATCGCGCCGCAGAACCCCGCGGCCTTCTACTAGCGGCAGTGTATTGCGCCGACGTCATTCCTGGTTGGCGCGGCGGGCGCGCGATTGTTACACTGCGGCCAAATGCACACCCACCAGGAACATCGCGTGAACCGGCAATCGCCTGAACGCACGCTCGTCGAGCCTTCGGCGGCATGGCCAATGTCGTACTGGGTGCGCATCTGCGCGCTCGCCGTGTTCGCCTTCGCGACGTTCGCCATGGCAGGCGGCGCACAGGCGCAGACCATCACCGTGGTGGGCGTTGACCCCAGCGGCATGGACCCCCGGCTGGCGGCCGACGTGACCACGGGCGCGTTGCGCGGCGCGGCCGGTGTCGGCGGCTTCTCGGTTGAGGACTACACACACGTCGGTGTGAGCGACACGATGCAGCTGCTCGGCTGCTCCGAGGTCGACGACCGCTGTCTGCAAGACTTCGCCAGCACGCTCGGCAGTCGGGTGGTGGTCATCGGGCAGCTGCGCCAGGCGGCCGGGCCAATTCTGGACGTGACGGTCTACGACGCCGGTGTCGCGCGCACGATCGTACAGGCGGCGGTCGCGCTCCCGGCGACGGGCGTCGCGGAGTATGTGGCGTATCATGTGGGCGCCTTCTTGAACGGCCGGCTCGTGATTCAGGTCACGTCGGCGCCCGCGAGCGGCGCTGTGTTCATCGACGGCGTACCGCTCGGCGTCGCGCCCGTGACCACCGACGCGTTCGCGCCTGGACCGCACGCCATCCGCGTGGAGTTCGCAGACGGCCGCACTGGCAACCTCGACGTGGTGCTCGGCAACGCCGGTCGGTTTGTCCTGACGGTCGCGGCGAGTGGTCGCGCGGGCACGCCGAGTCCGGGGCCCAGCGATCGGGTCAGCGACGGCGTCCGTCCGCTGCGCGTGGTGGGCTGGACGGGCGTGACGCTGGGCGTCGCAGCTGCGGCGGTCGCCACCGTGGGCGGGCTGCAGGTGCGGTCTGCGGAACAGGACTTTGAGGCGACGCCGTTCCAACGCGCCGCCGACGCCGCGGCCGAGCGGGGCGACCGCGCTGCGCTCATGACCAATGTCGCGATCGGTGTGGGCGCGGTCGCGGTGGTCGGTGGAATCGCCGCGCTGCTGCTCGACCGCAACGGTGCCCGGGCCGACCGCGCGATCACCGCAGGAATCGCGCCGACCGTCGGTGGTGCTAGCGCGCTGTTTCGTTTGGATTTGTGAGGCACCCGTTGAGTGCTCGCACGCTGGGGACGCTCGGGCTTGTCGCGCTGGTGCTGTCCGTCGCCTCGCCGGCGATGGCGACCCCGTGCGTGCTCGAGGGTGTGTTCGCGGGATACGCGCCGATGCCAAGCATGTCTGGCGTGCCGTTCGTCGCGCTCACTTTTGATGCGGCCACGACCGATTGTGACGACCCGCAAACGCTGATCCCCACATCGGCGGACCCCTACGGAATGCCGCTGGTTTGGGGGACTCCGAGGTTGGAAGTCGGCACGGCGTACCGGGTGGACCTGCGGCCGAACGCCCGCGTCGGGACGCACGGTGTGTCGCACGCGGATGTGCTGTCACGCGATGCGGTGTCCTCTGACGCAGTGTCCTCTGACGCAGTGTCACCCGGACCGATTCCACGCATGTCGATGCCGGTCCGAAAGCCCGGCAACAACGTGCCGCCGTGCACACAGAACCGGTGGCGGCCCGGCGCGATGCCGCTCCGCATGGAGGTCCACACCGCCGGCTCGGATGACGTTGTCGGCGACGACCTGGTGGCGGTCGAGCGCGCAGCGGCCATGTGGTCGACCCCCAGTTGCTCGCGGGCCGCTATCGATGTCAGCGGTCGGTACGAGGCCCCAGCGCCGCTCGAGGCCGACGGACGAAACACCGTGCAGTGGATCGAAAACGACGCGGAGCTGTTCGTCAGCCTGGGCGCCGAGAACGTCGGGTTCACTTGCTACGTGTGCGACGACGAGGGGTTCTACGTGGAGGCCGACGTTCGGCTCAATGGCGCAGAGCAGCGCTGGTCCACGATGTGTGACGGCGGGTCGTTCGACGTGCAAGGCGCGATGCTCCACGAGTTCGGTCACGTGCTTGGCGCGCCCCACGTGGAGTCCCGGGACGCGGTCATGTTTCCGGTCACCTCGGCGCGCCGTTTGTTGTCCACGCGCGCGCTGGCGCGACCGGATATTGAGGACATGTGCGCGCGCTACCCGTGCGACGCGGAGTCACCGGGCGACTGTGGCGCACCGATCGACGAGGACGAGGGCTGCCCCGCTGGGCTCGGCCTGTGCGCCGAGTGTACGGCCGACGAGATGTGCGGCGCGTCGGGGGACTCGTGCCTGCTGTCGTCGGAGTCGGGCGCCGAGATTTGCGGCCGCGCGTGTTCCGGCGCGTTCCCGTGTCCCGCCGGCTACTCGTGCGCGAACGTGGGGGCCGCGGCGCAGCAGTGCGTGCCGACGGCGGGCGCATGCGAAGACCTGAGCGCGTTTGTGGGCTGCGGCTGCGAGTCAGACGCCGACTGCGAAGGGCAGGGCGCCCGCTGCTTGGACGGCCGCTGCGCTGTGGCGTGCGACGGCGGCGTCGCGTGCCCCGCCGACGCTACATGCCTGACGGTGCATGACGCGGACGCGATCCCAGAGGGGCGCTGGTGCGTGGCCAGCGCCGATGCGGTGGACCCGTGCGCGACCCCGCGGGTTCGCGGGTGTGGTGATTGCGCCGTCGCCACGCCGCCGTGGTCCACGTTCATGCTGGTCGTAGCGGCCTTGTTCGTGCGAAGGAGGAGGCATGAACGGTAGGCTCATTCAGTTATTGATCTGCTGTGTTGCGCTCACGCTTGGGGCACCGGTGGTCGCGCAGGTCGAGTTGTCGCGCGCGGACCGGCTCGCGATGCTCTACACCCCGCAGCTGCAGTTTGCCGCGTCGGGTGAGCCGCTGGTCAAGATCGGCATCGTCGAGGGAATCCCGTCGATTCGATTCTCGGCCAACACGCGCGTGTCGATTCTGCCGTTGGGCGATGGCGGCAGCGAGATCAGCGTTCCCGCGGGCACGGTGTTCGAGGTCGGCGTTCAGGACGGCACCGCGGGCACCTACACGTACTCGGTCGTCGTCGGTGAGTTCGCCTCAAGCGAGCGCGCCGAAGTCGCGCCGGCGCGGGAGCGGTGGGAGGCACTCGGCCACGCCGTTCGGACGCGGCAGGTAGGCTCCATCTTCGCGGTGCTCGGCCAGCGCTTCGACACCCGCCTCACGTTGCTGACCGTTGGTGAGACGCACCAGCGCGCGACGGCCCGGGCGCTCGAGTCCGAGCTGGAGCGCAACTACGGACTCGATGCGCGCATCCACGCCGAGCTGGACGACTACCCCGGCGGCACGCTGCGGCTGTCCGGCATCCCCGGCGGAACGACCGTCTCCAACGACGACCTCCTGTGGGTGCGGGGAACCGCTGAGACCGAGTTCACCATCGAGGATGTCCCGTACGACCAGTGGATGGGTGGCACCGAGACGGAGACCCGCCGCTACGTGGGCGCGTTGATTTTCACAGTCGACCAGGACGGCAACCTGTCGGTGGTCAACGAGATCACGATCGAGCGTCTGGTCCAGGGCATCTTGCCGGCCGAGTTGTACGGCGACTCTCCCGACGACACCATGCGCGCGCAGGCTGTGGCCGCGCGCTCGGAGCTGCTGGCGGACCTGGGCGTGCGTCACCTCGCCGACCCGTACATGACGTGTTCGGACCAGCGGTGTCAGGTGTATCGCGGCATCGGCTACGAGCGCCCGCGCGAGTCCTCGGCGACGCTCGATACACGCGGCGAAGTGCTGTCGTCCGGCGACCAAGTCATCAAGGCGTACTTCTCGTCAAACAACGGCGGTTTCTCGGCCAGCAACGCGTGGACCTGGGGCGAGGCGCAGCGGCCTTATCTGGAAGCGCATATCGACGGCCCGTCGCCGCGCGCGGAGTGGGCCGACGGCCTGGATGACGATGACGAAGTCCGAGCGTTTTTAGAAGCGCGCCCTGACGCTTATGCGGATATCGATAGGGCCAGTCACACGTTCCGGTGGGAGCGGCGGATGACCGGTACGGAGCTTAGCCTTGCGGTGGCCCAGCGGCACCCCGACCTGGGACCGATCATGGCCGTCGATGTGCTCGAGCGGGCGCCCAGCGGCCGTATTTCACGCCTGCGCATCGAGGGCACCCGCGGCAGCGTGGTGGTCGAGCGGGAGCTGAACGTGCGCATGGCGCTCGGTGGCAGTTCCATGCTGCGCAGCGCCCTGTTTGTGACCGATATCACGCGCGCGTCGGACGGTATCATCGAAGAGATTGTGATCCACGGCGCAGGATTTGGGCATGGCGTGGGCTTGTGCCAGAGCGGCGCCGTAGGCATGGCCAATCGCGGAAGTGGATACCGGGAGATCCTGGAGAACTACTATCCGGGCACCGAACTTCGAACGCTCTATTGAAGACCCTCGCACACACTGAACCCGACGCCGACCAGCTCCGCCGGCGGTCGCGCGCGTTCGCAGGCTCGTCGCAACTTGCGCTGGCGACGGCGTTCTGCGCCGCATTGTGCGCTGTGCTGTGCGCGTTCGCCTCACCGGCAAGCGCGCAGTTGCCCTCCAGCACGCAGACGCCCAACGACACGGAGTCGCTGACGCGCGCTGCTGTGCTCGAGCGGCTCATCGCGACGAACCCCGACGTCGCGCGGGCGGCCGACGCGGTGCGTCGCGCGCGCGTGCAGCGCCAGGGCACGTACGGCGTGTTGGACCCTATCTTTGACGCCAGCCTGGACCTGAGGCGATCCGTCACACCGACGGACACCGGCAGCGGGCAATTTAGCGCGATCTCCGACCGTTTCGCGCTCTCCACCGGCATCGCTCGGACGTTCGCGCCAGGCACGCGCGTGGCGTTCTCGCTGAGCCAGGCGCTCACGCGGAGTGAGATTCCGCTGCGGTCGTTGGTCGGACCTGACTTTGAGGACCTGATCAACGCCGGGTTCGAGAGCGACCGTATTGTGAACGTCGAGACGGGGATGACGCTGAGCGTGACCCAGCCGCTGTTGCAGGGCTTCGGTCGAGACAACGTGCTGTTCGGGGAGCTGCTCGCGTCCCGCACCGTCGACGCGCGTGAGCTTGAGATGCGCCAGATCGCCAGCGCGCGCGCCCTCGAGGCGCTCACCGCGTACGCCGAACTCCGTTACGCGGCCCAAGAGGTCGCCTTGCGCGAGCGCAGCCTGGAGCGCAGCAACGAACAGCTGCAGATCACCGAGGCCGAGCAAGAAGCGGGGCAGATCGCGCCCATCGAGGTCGACCTGGTGCGCGAGCAAGTGGCGGCGCGGACCGAGGCGCTGCTCATCGCGCGCGCCGAGCTCGCGCGCCGTTCTCGACAGCTCGCGCAGCTGCTCGGGCAGGCGGCCGCGTACACGGGCAGCATCGAGCCTGCGGACGCCTTGGTGGTCCCGCCGGCGGTCTCGTTCTCGCCCATGCTGTGTGACGAAGTCGCGGCGCAGAGCGCGGATATCGCGCTGGTGCGCAGCCAAGTGACCCTCGCCGAAGCGCGCACGCGCCAAACCGCCGAGGGGCTGCGGCCGTCTCTGGACGCCACCGCGGGCCTGTCGCAGTCGGGGCTCGACCCGAACTGGGGCCGGAGCCTGGCCGAGGCGCTCACGTTCGACGCGCCGACGGTGTTTGGCGGCCTCGTGTTCACCACGCCGCTGCGCAACCGCGCCGCTCGGGCCGAGCACGATGTCGCCCAAGCCGAGGTGGCCGCCGCCGAGTTCGAAGTGATCGAGATGGAGCGCACGCTGTGTTTTCAGGCCCGCGAGGCCGCCGAGGCGTTGGCGCTGTTGTCGTCACGCGCGGAGATCGCGCAGACGCGTGTCGGGCTCGCCGAGCGCGCGCTCACCGCTGACTCCGAGCGCTTCGTCAGCGGCCTCTCGACGGTGCAAGCTGGCATCGACGCCCGCGAGAATCTGGAGGCCGCCGAGGTGAGCCTACTGCGCTTGGGCGTCGACACAGAAATCGCATGGTGGCAGCTCCAGCACCTGCGCGGCCTCATCATCGACACCGTGACGTTGACGGCGCCATGAGCGAGCGCCCCAGCGGCATCGTGGGGTTCAGCCTGCGGCGGCCGGTCACGGTCACCATGGCCCTCGCGGCGTTGCTGGTGCTCGGCGTTATCGCGCGGCTCGGCATCCCCGTCGAGCTCATCCCCTCCGGCTTCACGCCGCCGTTTCTGTACGTCGAGGTCCCCACGCTCCGCTCCGCTCCGGCGGACGTCGAGGCGCGCATCGCGATCCCCGTCGAGGAGCGCCTCGCCACCGTGCGCAACGTGTCCAAGCTCGGCACGCGCATCTCGGCCAACAGCGCGTCGTTCTTCATGGAGTTCCGCGACGGCACGGACATGGACGTGGCGTACAACCAAGTGCGCGACCGCGTGGACCGCGTGCTGCCGTCGCTCGACGAGGGCATCGGCCGCTACTTCGTGTGGAAGTACAACCCCACGGACGAGCCCATCATCTTCTTCGCGGTGAGCTTTCCGCCCGACGTGAACGCGTCGTGGCTGATCGAAAACCTGGTGATCCCCAAGCTCGACCGCGTGCCGGGCGTCAGCCGCGTGGAGTCGTACGGCGCGCCCAACCGGGTGGTGTCCGTGCAGGTCGACGACCGCATGGCCGACGCCGCAGGGCCCGGCCTCAGTGGCCTCATCCAGCGCCTGTCGAACGACAACTTCTCGCTCTCCGGCGGCATGGTCGAGGACGGCGCGCAGCGGCTGCCGCTTCGGGTCACCTCGCGCTACGAGTCGCTCGACGAGATCTCCGGGCTCCCCGTCGGCAACGGCCTGCACCTGTCGGACATCGCGACCGTCGAGATCGAAGACCGGTCCGAGCGCGCGGTCTACCGGGTCAACCGAACGCCGAGCGTGTTCCTGGCGGTGTACAAAGAGTCGACCGCCAACACGGTCGACGTCGCTGAGGCGGTGCGCACGCTGGTGTCGTCCGAGATCACCGATGACCCGCGCCTGGAGGGCTTCGACTATGCGTGGTTCTTCGACCAAGGCACGCTGATCGAGAGCTCCATCGATACGCTTGAGGAGACGGCGCTGTGGGGCGGCGTGTTTGCTGTGATCGTGCTGATGCTGTTCCTGCGCCGCCTGGGCATGACGCTGCTCATCGCGCTCGCGATCCCGGCGAGCCTGCTGTGCACGCTGGTCGTCATGTATTTTACCGGCCGCACGCTGAACGTGCTCTCGCTCACCGGCCTGATGCTCTCGGTGGGCATGGTCGTGGACAACGCGATCGTGGTGGTCGAGGCGATCCAGGCGCGCATGTTGGAGGGCGACACGCCCCGCGAGGCGGCGTACCGCGGCACCAAAGAGGTCGCGCTGGCGATCGTGGTCGCGACCCTCACCACGGTGGTGGTGTTCCTGCCGCTCATCCTGATGACGGGCAGCGAGATGCTGTCGTTCTACCTGTCCCAGATCGGCATGCCGGTCTGCGTGGGGCTGGTCGCTAGCTTATTGATCTCACTGGGCTTTCTTCCTCTCGCGGCGGCGTATGGCCTGAGCTCCAAGCCGCCCGCCGAGGTCAAGAGTGTGGTGTGGCTGCAAGAGCGGTACAGCCGGGCGCTGTCGTGGGCGCTGCGTCACCGAACCGACGCCATGGTGGTCGGCGCGCTGGCGCTCGTGAGCATGGTCGTGGTGGCCGGAAAGGTGCCGCGGACCGACCAAAGCGAGCCCAACTTTAACGACTTCCGCGTGTTCCTCGACCTGCCGGAGGAGTACGGTTGGCAGGAGCGCGTCGACGTGTTGCTCGCGCACGAGGACGCCCTGTGGGCGGCCCGCGAGGAGCTCGGAATTCGCGATCTGATGGTGCGTATGGGCACCGGCGGGCGTCCCCAGGTGCGCGCGTTTTTGGTCGACCCCGAGGACCGCATTCTGGAGCGCGAGGCCATCATCGAGCGCGCGATGACGCTGCTGCCGAGCTTCGCCGGCGTGACCAGCTCGCTGGACTGGAGCAGCTCTGGCGCATCGGACGCCACGTCGGTGCGCATCGTGGGACGTGACTCGCGCGTGCTCGCTGAGCTGGGCGAAGAGGCCGCGCGCCGCCTGCGACACGTGGACGGTGTGACGTCTGTGCGGACCGAATCCGGCGACGACGGCGGCCGCGAGCTGCACTTTGTGGTCGATCGGGAGCGCGCGCTTCGGCTCGGCCTGTCGGCGGCGAGCGTGGGCGGCACCATCGACTTCGCGCTCCGCGGTCGCGAGCTGGAGAGCCTGCGGACGGGCACGGAGGAATTCCCCATCCTGGTGCAGGGCGACCTGAGTCAGGTCGACGAGGTCGCTGAGATTACGCGGCTGGGCATGCCGAGCCTGGTGGACCACGTGGTGCTGGCCGACGTGAGCGAGACGCGGTTCGAGACGGGGTGGGGCACCATCGACCGGGAGGACCGCCGCACGGTTTCGACGCTCACCATCATGAGCGCGCGCGAGGACCTGGAGGTGCTGAGCGCCGAGGTCGACGCGGTGCTCGATGGCATGGATTGGCCGCGGGGTTACAGCCGTGAGCTCGGCGGGCGCTTCGAGACCATCGAGACGGACCGGCAGGAGCAGAACTTCGCGATCCTGCTGGCGATCTGTTTCGTGTTCCTGCTCATGGGCGTGCTGTTCGAGTCCGTGGTGCTGCCGTTCACGATCCTGCTGTCGATCCCGTTCGCGTTTGTGGGTGTGTACTGGGCGCTGTTCCTGACGCGGACGCCGTTCGACATGATGGCGGGCGTGGGCGTGATCATCCTCATCGGCGTGGTGGTGAACAACGCCATCGTGCTGGTGGACCGCATCGGCGAGCTGCGGCGCATGGGCATGGAGCGCAGCGAGGCGGTGCGTGAGGCGGGGCGGCAGCGCCTGCGGCCGATCATCATGACCGCGGCTACCACGCTGTTCGGCCTGGTGCCGATGGCGATGGGCACGCAGTCGTTGGTGGGCATTCCGTACAGTCCGCTGGGCCGCGCCATCATCGGTGGGCTCACGGCGTCGACGGTGCTCACGCTGTTCGTGGTGCCGCTGTTCTACACGCTGGTGGACGACGCGCGCGGCTTCTCAACGCGGGCGCTGCGGGCGATTTTGCTCGGCCGGTAGGAATCGCCCGACACGTGTTGTCGGACCGCAATTCGCCCGTTACAGTTTGATTCTTCCGATGCGCGGTCCCCCCCCGTGCGTCGCCCGTCGAACGAGATCGAATGGGCCGCAAGCAAACTGTCACCTCCCTCGTTGCGCTCACGCTCTCCGGGTCGACATCAGCGTGTTACGACGCCGTCGGTTCTGGAACTGGCGAGTACGATGCGCTTTCGTTTTCCGGCTCCTCGACCGCGTCCGCTAGCAGCGTGGACGGTCAGGACAGCTCCCCTGCGTCGGTGCCGAGCTACGCCGCCGTGGCCCAAACGGTCACGTACGGCTACTCGGTCGAACGGCGCCCGCTCGAGCTCACGCGCATCTCAAGCGCGCGGCCCACGACGGGCCTCCGGCCGGCGATTCTACTGCTCGGTGGTGTGCACGGCGGCGAGGGCATCGACGTGTTGGAGTCGCTCACCGAGGTGTTGGCCGATGCATGGGTCGGCGCGATGTGGGCGCCCTCCGGGGCGGGTTACGACCTGCCGTCGGTGCGTCAGTTTATCAGCGAGGGCGGCGTGATTTACGTGGCGTCTACGGTGAACCCGGACGGCATGGAGGCGACCACTCGCGACAACGCGAACGGCGTGGACCTGAACCGCGATTGGAACGCGCAGACCCAACCAGAGACCCGCTACCTCGCGGAGTACCTGCGCGCGGAGGCGGAGTTTTCCGGCGTCGATTTGAGGCTCATGGTGGACTACCACGTGGGCATCCCGCGGCTGCTGTACCCGCGCTCTGGGCCGGGCGAGCCGATATCCTCCGCGGACCTGCAGGAGCACCTCACGGTGCACGAGCTGCTGCCTCAGCGGATTCGCAAGGTGCCGGTGTCGTTGTACGACTCGATTCGCGATATCTACGCCGAGGCGCCCACGTGTGAGCAGGACAACGACTGCGTGTTCAACCAGGCGTGCGCGGACGGCGATTGGAACTGTGGGTGCCTGCACGAGCCGACGGCGTGGGATGGCGGCCGCTGCGTCATGGAGCCGACGGACCCGGTTCAGATCGGCCGTGAGGGGCTGTCGAACGACTATTTCTACGAGACGTTTGGCGCGATGTCGTTCGTGTACGAAGCGGACGTCGCGGTCGACGCGAGCAACGTGCCGGACCACGCGGAGTGGATTGAACGCAGCGTGCGGTATCTGCTCACGGGGGAGGTCGAAGAGGCCACGCCACGCTTCGAAGTGCACGACGTGATGGCCGCGCGAAGGCCGCTGTCGCACGACCATCTGCATCTGGCAGGGACGGGCGACTCGGTGGACCACTAGCGGTTTCCGGTCGCGCTTGGCGCCGCCGGGTGTGGGTGTCGGTGTGCGACATCGCACCGGTCTCGGGCACCATGGACAGACGCCAAACCGTCGGCTAACGCCTTCTGCACCAATTCTCGCAACGCGCGTGAGCGCGTTCACCACAGCCCATGGCTAACCCCCGCGCGTCATGTCCATGTTTACGCTGACTCAGCACGACATCCACGTCTCTAACGTCATCCGCAACGCTGCTCCCGCGATGCTTTACGAGCTCGCGCTTGAGCACGAGGAGTCCGCGATCGCGTCCAACGGCGCGCTCATCGCCTACTCCGGCGCGCTGACCGGCCGAAGCCCCAGCGACAAGCGCATCGTGGACCGCGACTCCATCCGAGAGAAGGTCTGGTGGGGCGATATCAACATCCCGCTCGAGCCCAAGACGTTCGACATCAACCGCGAGCGCGCCATCGATTACCTGAACACGCGCGACCGTGTGTTCGTGGTCGACGGCTACGCCGGATGGGACCCCAAGTACCAGATCAAGGTCCGCATCATTTGTGCCCGCGCGTACCACGCGCTGTTCATGCACAACATGCTGATTCGGCCCACCGCTGAGCAGCTCGAGACCTTCGGCGAGCCCGACTACGTCATCTACAATGGCGGTGGGTTCCCGGCGAACCAGTACACCGAGGGCATGACCTCCAAGACGAGCGTCAGCCTCGACCTGGAGCGCAACGAGGTCGTCATCCTCGGCACCGAGTACGCCGGCGAGATGAAGAAGGGCGTGTTCACGATCATGCACTACCTCATGCCCGAGCGCGGCGTGCTGTCGATGCATTGCTCCGCCAACCAAGGCGACAACAACGACGCCGCTGTGTTCTTCGGCCTGTCCGGAACCGGCAAGACGACGCTCTCCGCCGACCCGAACCGCAACCTCATCGGCGACGACGAGCACTGCTGGACCGACGACGGCGTCTTCAACATCGAGGGCGGCTGCTACGCCAAGATGATCAACCTGTCGAAGGAGCAGGAGCCCGAGATCTGGGACGCCATCCGCTTCGGCTCGGTGCTTGAGAACGTGGTGTTTGACCCCGACACCCGCGAGGTCGACTTCGCCGACGTATCGCTCACGCAGAACACGCGTGGCGCGTACCCGATCGAGTACATCCCGAACGCCCAAATCCCGTGCGTCGGCGCCCACCCGAAGAACGTCATCTTCCTCACCTGCGACGCCTTCGGCGTGTTGCCCCCCGTGAGCGAGCTGACGCCTGGCCAGGCGATGTACCACTTCATCGCCGGCTACACCGCCAAGGTCGCCGGAACGGAGCAGGGCATCGACAAGCCCACCGCCACGTTCTCCGCCTGCTTCGGCGCCCCGTTCTTGGTCCGTCACCCCACGGTGTACGCCGAGATGCTGGCCGAGAAGATTGAGAAGCACGGCGCCAAGGTGTGGCTCGTGAACACCGGCTGGTCCGGCGGCTCATGCGAGGGCGATGGCTCCCGCATGAAGCTCAAGTACACCCGCGCGATCATCGACGCGATCCACTCCGGTGAGCTCGCCGAGATCGACACCGTGCAAGACCCGGTCTTCGGCTTCGGCGTGCCGGTATCGTGCCCCGACGTGCCCACCGAGCTGCTCGTGCCCAAGGCCACCTGGAAGGACGCCGCGGCCTACGACAAGACCGCCGCTCAGCTGGCCGGCATGTTCCAAGAGCACTTCGCGCCGTACGCCGACAAGGCCTCCGACGAGATCCTGGCAGCCGCCCCCAAGGTGTGAGCCGCGTCGGCGTAACTCGCCGATGTTAAACGACGAACGGCGCGCCATCTGGCGCGCCGTTCGTCGTTTTGCCTCGCCCCCGCCCATCCTGAGCGCTCCCTCGCCCCCGCCCATCCTGAGCGAAGTCGAAGGACCGCCTCACCCCCCTCCTGAGCGCAGCCGAAGGACCGTCTGGCCTCCAGCCTCACCCCCTTCCTGAGCGAAGTCGAAGGATATGTCTGCGTCCACGCCCTCCCAACCGTCCTTCGACTTCGCTCAGGAAGGGGTCTAGCCGAGCGCTCCCTCGCTCCTCCCACCCCCATCCTGAGCGCAGCCGAAGGACCGCCTCACCCTTACCTCACTCGCAAACCACCCACCGCGCGCCATCCACGCGCACCACAGCGCCGGGCCCCACACCACTGAACTCCGCGCCGCCCGCCTCATCCGTGACAGCCTCTTGGTTACCAACGTGCACGCTGACGCCAACCAACGGAGTTTGGCACACCAACTCGGTCGCGCTCGAGCTGTGCGTCGTGCGTGTCCTGGCCGGCAGCGGTTCCCCATGGGGCGCCGGCCATGACCGCTCAACCTCGTCGGTCATCTCGCCTGCGACACGCGCCGTGCTGCGCAGGGCCAACTCCATTCGGGTGTCCGGGCGAATCTCGACGTACTCCTCATACTCCCAGCGCAGGCATTGTCGTTCTTCCATCACCTGGACCAGCAGCGTGTCGTGGTCGCAGTGGGCGAAGAGCAGGGTGCGCGGCTCCGAGATCATCACGTTGTACGTGCTGACGTGGTCGGGCGCGGGGCTCGGGGTGCTCGTCCGGCTGGCACAGCTGGTGCCGAACAGAACGAACGCGGTCGATACGGAGGCAACGAACAGCGACTTCATGCCGATTCCCCAAGGGAGCGGAGTGGATGGGTCGCTGCAGCGTAGCCGCCGGTGGTTCGGGCGCAAAGAGGTCACCCGAACCACCGTATTCAGGCTATCGCTTCTTCGGTCCGACCATCTCTTCCGGCTTCACCCACTCCTGGAACTCCTCGTCCGTCAGGTAGCCGAGCGCGATGGCGGCGGCCTTGAGCGTGGAGCCCTCTTGGTAGGCCTTCTTGGCGATCTTGGCGGCCTTGTCGTAGCCGATCTTGGTGTTGAGCGCGGTCACGAGCATGAGCGACCCATGCAGGAGCTGCTCGATGCGGTCGCGGTTCGGCTCAATGCCAACAGCGCAGTGCTTGCGGAACGAGTCCGACGCGTCGCCGATCAGCTGAATCGACTCCAGCAGATTGTGGATCATGACGGGCTTGAACACGTTGAGCTCGAAGTTGCCCTGGCTGGCGGCGAACGCGATCGCGGCGTCGTTGCCGTACACCTGCGCGACCACCATCGTGAGCGCCTCGGACTGCGTCGGGTTCACCTTGCCGGGCATGATCGAGCTGCCGGGCTCATTCTCGGGGATGCGAATCTCGCCGATGCCGCAGCGGGGGCCCGAGGCCAGCCAGCGCACGTCGTTGGCGATCTTCATCAGCGAGCCCGCGAGGGTACGCAGCGCGCCGGACGCAAAGGCCACAGCATCATGCGCCGCCAGGCTCTCGAACTTGTTCGGCGCCGTCACAAACGGGTGTCCGGTCATCTCGGCGATCTTGGCCGCCACGTTGACCGCGTAGTCGGGGTGCGTGTTCAGACCGGTGCCCACGGCGGTGCCGCCGAGCGCAAGCTCCTGCAGGTGGGGCAGGGTGGCCTCCACGCGCGCGATGCCGTGGTCGAGCTGCGAGACCCAGCCGGAGATCTCCTGGCCGAGCGTGAGCGGCGTGGCGTCCTGCAGGTGCGTACGGCCAATCTTCACGATGTCGTTGAACGCCTCGGCCTTGGCCTGGAGCGCGTCGCGCAGCGCCTTCACCTTGGGCAGCATCTGCTCGCGCAGCTCACACACCGCGGCGATGTGCATGGCGGTGGGGAACGTGTCGTTCGACGACTGCGACTTGTTCACGTCGTCGTTCGGGTGCACGGGCGTCTTGGAGCCCATCACGCCGCCCGCGAGCTCGATCGCGCGGTTCGAGATGACCTCGTTCGAGTTCATGTTCGTCTGCGTGCCGCTGCCGGTCTGAAACACGACGAGCGGGAAGTGGTCATCGAGCTTGCCGTCGATGACCTCCTTGGCGGCCGTCACGATCAGGTCCCGCTTCTCCGGCGCCAGCCCACTCAGGTCGGCGTTCACAATCGCCGCGGCCGACTTGAGCGTACCAAACGCCTTAATCAGCGGCCGCTTCATGGTGATGTCACCGATCTCAAAGTTCTGCAGCGACCGCTGGGTCTGCGCGCCCCAGTAGCGGTCGTTGGCGACTTCGATTTCGCCCATGGAGTCGGTCTCAATACGTGATTTGCTCATGGCTTATGTGGGGGCTTGGGCCGCGTTGCTTGGGAGGCCGAGCGGCGGCGTGGTGTGTGTCGGAGTTTGCGGGCGCAGTGGTATCGCGAGCGGCAGCGCGCGTCGAGGGGGAGGCGAATCGCCCGTCATCCCGCCGCCGCCCCCACAGAACTCGAACCCCCGCCGAACCCCAAGTACGGTCTCGCTCCGCCACCACGCATTCCCGCGTTGCGACGCTTGGAGCCTCACCGATGTCCCGCCCGATCTCCCATATCGCCCGCATCGCCGGCGCCGCCGGTCTCCTGGCCGGGCTCGGCCTGCTCGCCACGATCGTCATCTCGCAACGGACCATGGCGTTCGACCTGCTGCTTCCGCTGACGCTGCTCGTGATGGCGTGCATCCCCCTCGCGATCTTCGCGCTCGTGTTGAGCATGATCGCCAAGACCCGCCGCGTTGGCGTCGCTTCGCTGGCCGTCATCATCCCGCTGATGGTCATCACGGCGATTGGCATGCGGCTGGGAAACGACGTCCGCACGGGCTCGTTCGAGCGTTTGGTCGAACGCACACAGCCGTTGATCGATGCCATTGAACGCTACGAAGCGGACCACCAACGCGCCCCCGATGCCCTGTCCCAGTTGGTGCCCGACTACCTGAGCGAGGTCCCCGGCACGGGCATGCCGATGTACCCGGAGTTTGCATACACCGGCCCGGTCACCGAGCCCCCAGATGCGGCGACCGACGCGTGGGAACTCTCCCTGGAGTTTGTGCGCGGCATCCGCATGTTGGACCGGTTCGTGTACCGGTCCAGCGGGGACTACACGGACTTGGGTGAGTTGGTGGAGGAGGCGCCGCTGGACGAAGTACCGCCGGGCGGCGTTCGACCGAATCCGGCGCGGCGGATTGGCGATTGGGCGTACGCCGAGGTGTGGGACTGAGCAGGTCGGTAGGCGCGGAGCGAGAACGACAACTCCAGCGCGCGAACCGGCGCCGCAGATGTGTTCTTCCGTTCGGGGACGACGTGGACGCAAGCGGCCCACGTCAAAGCTCCGAACACCAGTGCCAACGACGAATTCGGTGGGGCGGTCACAACGCAAAGAGTACGACAAGTGCGCCCGGTTACGCCCCCCATTGCGGTGATTCGGCCGGGTGTGATCGAAGCCGATCGGTTCGAGCGCAACCCGCTTCGTCACGTACGGTGGAGTTCGTTTGCGGAATGTCCTTCGACAAGCTCAGGAAGGGTGCTTGCCCTGGCGGATCCAGAGTGGGGCTTCCAACCGACTGTTCGTGATCAAACCCGATTCGGCCCGTGCTGTGGCACGACGCCACGTCGTGTGCTACGAGCCCGGTCATGGGTACATGGGGCGCGTAGTCGTTAGGGCGCGTCGAATTCACTTTCAACAGTAAGGTAGCAACCATGCGAAACGCACACTTCGCAGTGGCCACTTTGGCCCTCTCTCTTTTGGCCGCGTGCGGCGACGACGAGCCGACGCCGAGCGCGGACACGTCGGTAGCGGATACCTCCGACGCTTCCGGTGACGCCACGTCGGACACGACCGACGATACCACCGAGACGGACACGACCGACGATACCACCGAGACGGATACGGCGGACGATACCAACGAGACGGATACGGCGGACGACACCGCGACGGATACGGCGACTGACGCCACGACCGACGTCGCGACGGACGCCACGACGGACGCCGCGACCGACGCTGCGACGGACACCGCAGTCGATGCGACAGACGACACCGCCGATGTTCCGGACGGACCGGGCTGCGATCCCGACGCGACGCCGTTCGGTGGGACGGCGGAGATCCTGGGAGACACGTTCAACTTGCTGTGTTCGCCGACTCACCTCGACAACATTCGCACCGAGCCGACCGGCAACTTCTTTCAGACCGACGACATCACGCTGACCGGCGTTTGGACGCCGATTCCGGAGTTCCAGGGCCAGCTCATCGGCACGGGCGCCGCCACGATCATCGGTCTGACGATCGAGTCGGTGGCTGGGACCCCCAACGCCGCGTTCATCTCGTTCCTCACCAACGGCGCAACGCTGCAGAACCTGCGCTTTGACGACGTTTCGTTCACCGGATACGCTGGCGGCCCTGTCGCGTCGATCCTGCAAACCGAGTTCTTCGAAGACCTCGGCAAGCCGCAGGGCACGGACCGGGTATTCGTCAACGACGTGCACGTGCGCGGAGACGTCGTCGCGACGGACGCCGCGGCGAACGGGATGTTCCGAGTGATTCGAGGTGGCTCGTTCGTCCAGAACGTGTCCTTCCGCGGCACGATCACGCCGGCAGAGGGCTACACGGGCGGTGACGCCAACATCGCCGGCATCTGCTGGCGGCTCCTTGATGCGACCCTCCAGGAAGTCTACGTGGACGCCGCCATCACGTTCCCCGACCACCGCTACATCGGTGGCGCGGTCGCCGAGGCGTCCGGCGAGTACACGCTGTCGCAGGCTGTCGTGCAAGGCACGGTGTCGGGCGCTGGGTACGTCGGCGGCCTGGCGGTCTCGCTGAGCGCTGGCGGTTTCGTAGAAGACTCGCGGGTTATCGCCCTGATCGAAGCACCCGACACCGCCGGCGGTATCGCCCGCGGCTGCGCTGGCACGACGACGAACAGCTACACCTCGATCGTCACGGAGGACGATACTCTCCCGCTGGCCGTCGACGCGTTGTGCTCCTTTAACAACACGGAGTCCGCACATGCGTCCGGGCTCGTGTTCAACGCCACCACCTCGCAGGGCGGCACCAAAGACACCGTGAGCACTGCGCTGTCCGACGCGGACATGAAGCGCGGCGCGTCGATGGCGCCGTGGGACACGTACGACTCGGCGCTGTGGGTGTTCGATCCCGGCAACCTGCCCGTGCTCGCGTTCGAGGCCGACCTCTACGCGTTCCCGTAGACAGCGCTCGCGCCCGTGAGGGTGCGGCACCAATGCGGCGAAGGCCCGCGCTTCACGGCGCGGGCCTTCGCTCGTTTTTGGGGCGTCGAACAATCCTGAGCGAATCCTCGACCCATCCTCCCGAGCCTGTCGCGGGACACGGGCGGTTTAGGCCGGGACAGCGTAGCGGCCCGCCCAGGGGCAGCCGGGGCCGGATCAATCGGCACCGTCATCCCACCCTTCGGGCACGAAATCCGCTGCGGGTTCCAGCGGAAACGGATGGGTTTGGTTCACGGTGCTCGTCTTCGCGATGTTCATACCAATGGGTTTGCCGGTTATCGAAGCCGGGTAGAGGCGATTGGAGGGGGGTGAGGCGTTGCAGTGGTCCCGGCGTGGGGTCACGTGCCCGACCGCCGCCCGTGCGTGATCATCAACGAGCAGAGCATTCGGCCGCGATGTCCGGGCGAAAGCCAAACGGCCACACAGTCCGTTCGTTGTAGCAGCACAGATCCAGCGTTGCGCCAGTGAGGTTTGCGCCGCTGAGGTTTGCACCGGTGAGGTTCGCGCCGGTGAGGTCCGCGTCGATGAGGTCCGCGTCGATGAGGTTCGCGTTGACGAGCCTGGCGTCTTTGAAGTTCGCGCCGATCAGCCTAGCGCCGTTGAGGTTTGCGCGGGTGAGCATCGTGCTACTGAGATTCGCGTGAAAGAGGTTCGCGCCGGCCAGGTTCGATAGGACCATCGAGGCTCCGGCGAGATTGACGCGGCCCAATGCGAGCGGACCTCCGGCGGGAATGTACGCAAGGTCCATTGGCACCTCAGTCCCCAAACGTGCGTTCCGCTCACGCACGGATTCCGCGTACCGACGAATCGCATCCGACCGCGCCCTCGCGGACGCTCGCGGTGGAGCATCTCCTGATCCCTCGCGACACTCGTCGCACAGGTCGTAAATCGTCCCCAGATACTGCGCCTCGGCCTCGTTTCGCGCGGCCTCGGCTTCGTTTCGTGCGGCTTCGGCGGCGATCTGCGCGGCCTCGGCTTGTGACTCGAATTGGGCCTGGAGAATCAAATTGCTCTCCGCGATGATCCGATTCTGCCACAGCAGCGCGCCCATGGTGATCAGCGCCACGGCCGAACCGAAGAACGCGATTCGGGCGGCGCGTCGGATGGCGGCCGCGACGAGCTTCGCGGTGTCGTCTTGTGACGGAGGAGTCCCCGCGTAGACCGCGCCGATCCAACTCGAAACGGCCACCGCGAGGGACGGGCCGAGTGCGAGGACAGTCGCGCCGCGCAGGCCAAACTTGCCGCCGCGACGCCACCACTTCAGCTCTCGCTCGTAGCGCTTTACCTGCGCTTGCGCGTCCGCGAGCTCCTGCTTGAGGCGAACTTCGTCAGATGCGGCGGCAGCATCTGCGCCCCCATTCGTTAGAACGTCGGTCCCTTCGTCAATCTCCGCGTCCGGTTCGGTTGTCCCTTCTTTCGCCATCTCCCTACTCACGGGCGAACCTACCACCGGGCGATTGTGGCGAGTAGCGCGCCGTGCAGACCGCCGTATTGAGGGGCGCGCAACCGGTGCCCGCCCGCCTCCCCACCGTCCGCATTGCCACCCCCCCCGACCG
>CBDUJZ010000034.1:0-39784 GCA_965367675.1 uncultured Myxococcales bacterium
GGGGGTCGCGAACACGGTGTAGGTGTGACCCGCTTCGTTGCCGAGCGCGAGGTCGCCGAAGGTCCACTCAGCGTCGGCGCTGAAGTCTTCGGTGTACGTCGGAGCGCCCGCGGCGATGTCGACGGGAGCGTAGTTGAGCCAGACGTCGACGGCGTCGGCGCCGAAGACACCGTGCACGACGCGGAGGCCGTTGGTGGGGAGCGTGTCGCCCGCGGTCCAGTCGGTGATCGAGAACGTCTCGACGGCATCGTCGGCGCCCGCGGTCAGGACGGTGCTGCTGACGGTGTCGCCGGCGTAGACGAGCGTGGTCGTCGTCGCGAGGGCGCCGTCGGCGGTCAGGCGAACCTGCGCGGCAACGTCACCAGCGGCGGCGTTGTTGTAGTCCGAAGCGGCGAGCGCCTCGACGGACGCGAACAGCTCATCGCCGGCTTCCGAAGCGGAGCCGCAGCTCGCGCCGGGCTCGGCGGAGGCGCCCAGCGGGTCACACATTTGCGTGCACTCCTGGGTCGTGTCCGACGTGGTCAGGCAGATGTAGCCCGCGCCACAGACGGCGTCGTCCGCGGAGCAGTCGCCGCCCGGTTCGACCGGCGTAACGCCGTCCGGAACGGCCTGGCACATCCAAGCGTTGATACCGAAGCGACCCAGGACCGGGTTGCAAGCTTCGCCTTCCGCGCACTCGTCCGTGGAGAACGCGCTGCACTCGACGCCACACAGACCGGGCTGGTTGCGCGGGGTCGTGTCGAACGCGCCGACGCAGGTCTCGCCTTCGGAGCAGTCGGCGTCGCCGTCACGACGGTTGCAAGGCGCCACGCAGGTGCCCTCAACGCATCGGAGGCCGGTGCCGCAGAGCGGGGTGCCGTCGTCGTTGCTGCCGCACTCGCCGCCCTCGGGGACCGTACCGGCGGTGACACAGAAGCTGGCTTCGTTACCGACCGGGAGGCAGGTATCCACGCCGCCACAGGCGTCGGGGTCGAACGTGTTCGTCTCGCAATCGCCAGGGATGCAGAGGCCGAGGAGCGCGTCCGGGTCGGAGCTCGTCAGGTTCTCGAAGCAGTAGCTGTTGATCGGGCAGTCGGCGGACTGGTTGTCGTCCGCGGTGTCGCTGTCGCAGATCTGCAGGCAGAGACCGGCTTCCACGTCGCAGAAGTACTGGTCCGTGTTCTGGTCCGTGCTCGTGCAGGCACCGAGGTGCGCGCGGCAGGGATCGAGCGTGACCGCGCCTTCGGCACAGCAGCCGTCATCACAGACGGGGTTGTCCAGGTCGGAGCCCGCACAGTCGGAGTTGCGCGTGCAGACGGGGGCGCCGTCTTCACAGGTCGCTGCGTCGTCGGAAGTGTCTTGGACGGTGACGTCCAGATCCGTGTCGCCTGCATCGGCGCCGCCGGTATCACCGGCTGGGGGCGTTTCGTCGTCACCGCATGCGGTAACGAACATGGCGCCGGACGCGAGGGCGATCAGCAGGTGCTTACGAGAAAGTAGACTCATCTGGGACACTCCGTAGGGGAGACAACGACCAAGCGCGAGTCCGCGCTCAGGGGTGGGATAACGGTGCATAGGCGGGCATGATAGCACACCAGTGGGGCACAGAAGCCCGACTTGCTAGGCGAGGTGCAATTTCGTGTCAACTCATCGCGAGAATTTTTCTCGGCGTCCCCGCGGCGGCGCCACTAAAAGTAATGCTTACAAATCAGCCAGTTGCGAGAGGCGTCCGCGCTCAGACGCCCACGCTGACCTCTCAAACTAGTCCAGCCAGCACTCCGATTCGCTGCCGATCGGGGTCAGATCGAAGAAGTCGAACTGCCCCAGCAAGCTCGGCGAAACGGTGTACGAATACGCCGCGACGCCGACCTCGAGGAGCGCTGGCATGTCGGGCCGCTCATAGCGCGAACCGAGCGACCATTCGGTGGCGCCAACCGCACGCTGCAGGACCAGGAAGCTCGCCCCGGAGCGGCAGATTCGCAGCTCAGCGTCGCCGCCGAACCAGCGCGTCTCGTCCAAGAAGCTCAGGTCGTTGACCGTGCTCTTGCGCTCGATGGCGTTGTACTCGCCGCGGTAGCCGACCACCGAGAACACCCAGTTCTCCGGTGCGCCGCCGAACTCACCCGCCGGATCGCGCGCCAGCAACCCTGCGAATTGGTAGAAGGAGTCCACAGGCCACAGCGGCGAGGCCGCGTCGCGGGCGCGAACGCGCGTGGTGATTCGGAAGTCTCCGTGGGCATCGGTGAGCAACGCCGGACCGGTCAGCTCGTGAAACCACACGCTGTATTGTGTCGGGCGAATCGATAGCCAGCCGCCGGCGAGCGTGCGCTCCACCAGCTCGCCGCCCACCACGCGCCAGCGGTCCGACAGCGCGGGGCCAGCGAAGCCGTCAAAGAACGCTCCGGCGGGGTCGACCGGCCCGTCGCACGGCTCGTCGGGGCATACGACGTCCGTGTCGTCGCCCCAGCTGTACGTGACGAACGCCTCACCCGCTTGGAACCCGAACGCGAACAGGTCGAGCGGCCGCGTGAGCACGTCGATCTCGATGCGCTCGTGGCCCCAGTCGCCGTCTACGCCCTCGTAGCCGGAGTAGCTCAAGGTCATGCCCTCGTAGGCCGCGACGCTGGGCCCGGCGGCGTGCAGCAGGCCCGTCGGCCACTCGACCAGCGAGGTGGAGCCGTCACGCACCACGATGTCGAGGTCGGCGCCGGCGGCGGCGGTCAGCTCGATCACCACGTCGCGTTGACCCGCCGGAATCTGGCCCACGTACGCGAGCTCGGATTGGGCGAGCGTCTGCGTGAACGCGCCCTCACCGCTGTCGGAGCAGTCCTCGTCCGCGGCCCACGTGTAGTTCACCTGCGCGCGACCGCCGACGAAACCGTAGACCTGCATCTCGAGCGCATGCGTGGTGGTTCCGGTGGCTTGGATCCATTCGTTGCCGGCTCCGCCAGCGGTCTGATCGCCGTTGTAACCGCTGTAGCAGAGCGTCACGCCGGCTCGGATGGCGCAGCCGTCGCCGCCCGCGCGAAGCACGCCGGTGGGCCAGCCGACGATGACCTCGCCAGTGTCCACATCGACCAGCACCACGTCGACATCGTACGCGCTGCTGAGCTCGACGCGCACGTCGGTTTGCCCGGCCGGGATAACGCCGAGGGTGGCGTGCTCCCAAGCGCCCACGTCTTGGATGAACTCGCCAGATCCGGCGCTACAGGAGCCGCCCCAGTCAAACTGGGCGTGCGCCGGAGCGGCCAGAACAAACAACGCGAGGCTGATAGATATACCGATACACTTTTGGATCATATTCATGTCCACATTCACTCATACCCCAATCGGGTTTTCAGAACGGACGCTAGGAACCTTGGCTCCAGTCGTCGTCATCCCAGTCCTCGTCCACCAGCGTACCGTCCCTTTGGACACGTTCGCGGCCGAGCCGGGCGACACCAATCACGCCACCAACCAGATGGAACGCGACATAGCCCAAGAGCGCCAACGCGAGCGCCACCGTAAAGTTGGTGGACAGGCTGATCGCAACCTGCGCGGCGAGAATTACAGCGATCATCATGCGGTTCCGTAGAGACGGCCGCAGGTCCTTGAACGTGCGAAACGGCACGTTGCTAATCATAAGAAAACTGACGAGCCCGACGAAGAGCGAGAACGACGTCGCGGTGCTCTCGCCCAAGCCGGAGCGGCCGAGCACGCCGGAGTTCACACCCACGACGAGGGCGACCGCCATGCCACCCATGGGCGCCGGGAGGCCCTGGAAGTATCGGGACGAGCCGCCGGTGGTCTCCGCTTCGACGTTGAATCGCGCCAGCCGCAGCATGGCCGCCGCCGGCAGCAGGAACGCCAGGACCAAGCCGAGGACACCGAAGCCTTTGAGGCCCCAAGCGTAGGCCAGCACGCCGGGCGCGACGCCGAACGTGAGCGAGTCGCTCAAGCTATCGAGTTGCACGCCGATTTTCGATTGTGCATCCAGGCTGCGCGCCAGTCGACCGTCGAGGCCGTCGAGGAACACCGCCAAGCAGATGAGGCTCGCCGACGCGTAGAAATGCTCCGCTTCAGTGGCCTGTGATGCCAGCCAAATCGAGGCGAACCCGCAAAACGCTGCCGTCAGCGTAAAGAGGTTCGGCAGGATGTAGCGCGCCTTCGGGAGGCTGATCATCGGAAAGTCCGCACGCAGGATGCAATCGAGTCTCCCGCGAGTCTAGTCTTTCACGGCGGAGTTTCAACCGGAAATCCGGGATGGAACACCTGCACCAGCGTGAGGCCTTCCGGCGGGGCCGTCACGCCGCCCGCTGCGCGATCGCGGCCGCGGAGGACCTCTCCGACCCACTCAGGAGGCCGCTGGTTTCGTCCTACGACCACGAGCGTGCCGGCGATGGCACGGACCATGTATTTGAGGAACGCGGTGCCCACGACGCGAATCTTGAGCAACCGCGGTTCTACGACGGTGACCGAAACTTCGGAGATGGTGCGAATCGGCGTTCTCGAGGCGCAGCCCGCCGAGCGGAACGCCGAGAAGTCGTGCTCGCCGATCAGGTGCTGCCCCGCTTGGTGCATCGCCTCGGCGTTCAACGTGGTGCGGACATGCATCGCCCGGTCCAGATAGAACGGCGAGCGGTAGCGCCCCATCTCGATCAGGTACTCGTAGATTTTGCCGCCGGAAGAGTGCCGCGGATGGAAATCCATGGGCACTTCGTCGGCGGATCGGATCCAGATATCGTCGGGCGTGAAGTGGTTCAGGCCGCGGTAGATCTCCCAGAGGGAGCGCTCGCCGTGGTCGTCGAACGCCGCCACCTGACCGTGCGCGTGCACGCCGGCGTCGGTACGGCTGGCTCCCCAGACGGTGCGCGGCGAGCCGATGAGCGTGCCAACAGCGTCGGTCACCGTTCCCTGCACGGTGGGCACCCCGGATTGGATCTGCCAGCCGTGGTACGAGCGACCGTGGTACGCGATGATGAGGCGGACGCGGCGGGTCGGCGGCACGATGAGCTCACCCGACTCGGGGTCGGTCTCCGGTGCGCTGTCGTCCGCGGGTCCGCCTGCGGTTCTGCCGTTTGCGGCGGTTGCCCAGACGGTCACTAGAACTCGAAGGCCAGGCCGAACATGACGGTGGTGTCGCTCAGGTCCCAGCTGGACGAGCCGCCGAAGTCGTCGACTTTGGCCATCGTCACTTCGGCGAAGAAGTACGTGTTGTTGACGCCGGTGTTGGCGTCGAACTCAGAGGCCATGCGCGGTGCCAAGAAGTCGAGGAGCAGGTAGGCGCCTGCGGCCACGTGGAAGCCCGTGGTGCCGCCGCGGCCGACGGTGCGCTCGCCGGACGGGTCGACGGTGTCCGCGATGCCCTCTTCGTTGCGGACGAACCAAGCGTAGTAGTCCAGACCGGCCTTCAGCGCGATCGAGAACGGGACGTTCCAGCGCTCCTGCAGGTAGTCGAATCGGTAGACTAGGCCAGCGCGAAACGGGAGGATGCGCAGGCGGGTTTGGTCGTTGGTCGCGGTGCCGTCGTCGGCGATCGCGTCTCCGGAGGTCTGCATCCAGCCCAGCGAGATGCTCGCTCCGAGCGAGCCAACGCCACGGTAGAACTGGCGGCTGTACTCGCCTTCGATCAGCAGCGGGGTGCGATCGCCGAACGTCCGCTCGTAGGGGCCGGGCTCGGGGAACGCCTCGTCGATGTTCGGGCGGTAGACGCCGAGCTTCAGCTCGAACGCGCCGGTGATGCGCGAGTCGTTGTCGTAGACCATATCGGCCGACGCGGTGGACGGCACGGTGAGGGTCGCGAATACCGCGAAGAGCGCCGCGACGGGCAGCGCACGACGGCGGCGGAGCGCCACCAGGCCGAACAGCGCGAACAAGAGGCCGGCGCCGGTCGCGGGGTTGGCCGAGACGGCGCAGCCGCCGGCTTCGACGCCGCCCTCACCGCGGTACACTTCCCAGAAGTCGTTGGACGGGACGGTCACGAACTCGGTCGCGGCCGAGAAGAGGCTGCGGTTTCCGTCGGAGTCCACGGCGACCACGGCGACGTAGTACGTGGTGTCGACGGTGAGCCCGTCTACGTCGAGCTGCGTGCCGCTGGCGGACTTGCCGCTGGCTGCCGACATCTCGGGGTAGGTGACGGACAGGCGATCCACGTCGCTGGTGACGTAGACCTCGTAGGACTCAGCGTCGCTGACCTCGTCCCAGCTCACTTCGACGCTCGTCTCACCGGCGGCGACGCTGATGTCGGCCGGGATGGAGGGGCGGGAGAGCGCGACGGTGAAGTTCAGCTTGTCGGGGGCCACGGTGGTGGTTCCCGTGAGCGTGGTCTCCTCCATGACGAGGATGACCGAGTTCACCTGCCCGAGGGACTGGTCGTAGCAATCGTCGGGGGTGGTGAGGAACTCGCCGACGAGCTCGTCGACCGAGAACGCCACGGCGACGTTGCTGCTGAGCACGGTGGTGTTCCGCAGAATTTGGCAGGTATCGCCGCTGTCGGTGAGGCTCTGCGTGGCGCAGGTCTCGGTGCCGTTGGCGAGTTTGACCGTGTACTGCTCGCTCTGGTCGAAGCCTGTGGACGCGATCGTGTACTGGACCGTGATGTCGTCGGTCAGATCGTCCAAGAGCTCGCGACACGCCTCGATGTTGATGAGGATGTCCCGGTCGTCGCCGGACGCAATGGTGCCCACGAACTCATCCGCCGACAGCCCGGTAATGGACATCGATTCGACGGCGCCGCCTTGTTGTGCGTTGGCGGTCGCTGAGCCGAGGCACGCCAGCACGGTGGCGGCGATCGCGATGTTACGGCACCCGAACAAGTCCATTCTCATGTAGTACTTCTGCAATCTGCACCGCGTTGGTCGCGGCGCCCTTGAGGAGGTTATCGCTCACAACCCACATGTGGATCGTGTTGGGCAGGCACTCGTCGACGCGGATGCGTCCGACGAAGGTGTCACCACTTCCCACGCAATCGCGCGCGACAGGGAATTCGTTGTTGGCCGGGTCGTCCTTGACGACGATGCCGGCGAAGTTCGCGATCACCTTCTTGGCCTCGTCCGCGGAGATCGCGCGGTCGAGGTCGACGGTGATGGCTTCGAGGTGCCCGCGCTCGACTGGGACGCGCGCGCAGGTCGCCGAAGCGGCGAGCGTGGGCAGTCCGAGGATCTTGCGGGTCTCGTAGAGCATCTTTCGCTCTTCGCTCGTGTATCCGCAGTCGGTGAAGTCACCGATTTGGGGGATGACGTCGAACGCGAGCGGTCGGGAGAAGGTTTTGTTGGGGATCGGCTCGCCGGCGAGTGCCGCGCGGCTGCCTTCCCAGAGCTCGTCGATGCCGGACTGACCAGCGCCGGAGGCGGACTGGTAGGTGGCGCAGATGACGCGGCGCAGGCCGGCCGCTTGGTGCAGCGCTTGAAGCGGCAGCACCATCTGAATCGTGCTGCAGTTCGGGTTCGCGATGATGCCCTTGTGGTCGTTCAGCGCCGCCGAGTTCACCTCGGGGACCACGAGCGGGACCGTGTCGTCCATGCGCCACGCGCTGGAGTTGTCGACCACGACGCAGCCCGCTGCGACGGCGGCCGGAGCGAACTCGAGCGAGCGCGCGCCGCCAGCGGAGAACAGCGCCAGGTCGATGCCGCCGAACACGTCTTTGGTCAGCGTCTGCACCGTAATCGTTTTGCCAGCCACCTCGATCGTTTTGCCCGCCGAGCGCTCGCTCGCAAACAAAGAAACCTGATCGAAAGGCAGAGACGACGTCTCAAGCGCTCGAATCATCTCTCGGCCGACTGCGCCGGTGGCGCCAACGATTGCTACGTGCAGGGACATACGGTTTGGGAACGAGTGGGGCGACGAACAGGTCGCGCGGAAAGGCGATTGGGACGAAAAACCCGTGCCCGGAGGCGCCGATTTCTCTCCCGCGGCAGGGCTGCGCAAGAGCGGCGGACGTTGCCGGGGGGCACCGTCGATGTCAAGCAAGGGACAGACTCTGCGCAGCTTTTCCGGCGCCGCTGTACTAGATTTCGAGCGCTGCTCTCCTACGCACACAGATTCAATGCCGCTCGCTCCCGTTTCCATTCCCCACATCGCCTTCGCGATCGACAACGCGCGGCCCCACGCCCTCGATCTCGCAAACACCCATTTTGTGCCGGCGCGGCCCGCCTCCGCAGCCCATTCCGGGCCCCACGCTGACCCGCTGGCGCCCAGCGCCGCAGACCTCGGCCCCGCGCTCCGCGCCTACTATCAACTGGACGCCACCACCGGTCGCGCCGCTCCCCCGCGCGATGTGTTCGGCGGTACGCTCGGAACCACCGGCGCGCTGATGGCCCTCACCATCGCCTTCTCCGGCGCGGTAGCGGTCGAGTCCAACGGCTTCGAGCCGCTCCGGCAGATTCCTCCGCACTTGGGCCGGGCGGTGGTGCGCTTCGATCGCGACGCGCCGCCGGCCAGCATCGCCGACGCCCTGCCCGATCACGTGGACCAGCTGTGGTGGACGAACCCGCACAACCCCACTGGCGAGCGCACGCCCGCGGCCCATCTCGCCACGCTCGCCGAGGCGCTGGCGGCCAAGAACGTGCTCCTCGTCGTCAACGAGATCTACCACGACTATGCGGCCGAGCCGGCGACCTCGTGCCTGCGGGCGCACGCGAACATCGCGGTCGTCTCCAGCCTTACGAAGGTCTACGCGCGGGGCGATCTGCGCGTCGGCTGGGTGGCCGGGCCGGCGGATGTGGTCGCGGCGGTGCGGTCCACACGGTTTGTGACGACCGGGCCACCGCCGAGCGCGAGCTTGGGTGCGGCGGCGGCGGTGATCGCGGAGTGCGGAGCCGGACGCGAGCCGATGCGCGCAGAGCTCAACGCACGCTGGAAAGACCTATGCGAGCGGCTCGATTCGCTCACGAGCGCCGGCGCGCTACGCGAGGTGGAGGGGCCATTCGGCCTGTTTCAACTCGCGCCGAACGGCACGCCGCTGGCGGACGACGTCGCGATCGCGCGGTGGCTGCGCGAGCGCTTCAACCTGTTGGTCGCGCCAGGCACGTTTCTGGACGCCCCCGGGCACCTTCGCCTGTCTGTTGCCGCCGCCGGACCGCGGTTTGACGAGGCCCTCCACGCGCTTTACGAGGGCCTGAAGCGCGTCCGGCGCAACCGATACGCGCCGCCGTCATGACGCGCGCGACCGGAGAGGCAGCCAACGGCGCCGGCAGCGACTAGAGTTGAACCGGAACGGCCGCGGCGGCATCGTCGTTGGACGCGAACATTTTGCATCGAAACACACGGGAACCCCATGGCCAAAGCAACCTTCAAAGGCACCATCATCGCAGAGAGCGATGCGTTCGAGGTGGTCGAGGGCAACGTCTACTTCCCGCACGAGGCGCTCGTCACCGAGCACCTGCAACCGAGCGACCACACGAGCCGTTGTCCTTGGAAGGGACTCGCCAGCTACTACGACGTGGTCGTCGACGGCGAAGTGCTCAAGGACGCCGCTTGGTACTACCCCAAGCCCACGATCCTCGCCCGCAAGATCGCCGGGCACGTGGCGTTCTGGAAAGGCGTCGAGGTGACCCGATGAACTCCGGCCAAGCAGCGCCAGCAGGAGCGCGAAACGGCCAACTGATCGATCGGTTTCGGGCCGTCCGCCAAGCGACCAACGCGTTGATGGCGCCACTGTGCATCGAGGACATGGTGGTGCAGTCGATGCCGGACGCGAGCCCCACCAAGTGGCACGCCGCGCATACGACGTGGTTCTTCGAGACGTTCATCTTGGAGCGGTTCGAGGCGGATTTTGCGCCGTTCCATGAGGACTTTCGGGTGCTGTTCAACAGCTACTACAACGGGGTCGGCGAGCAGTTCTCCCGTCCCGAGCGCGGGCTGCTTTCGCGGCCGACGGTCGCCGATGTGCGCGCCTATCGCGCCAACGTAGACGCGCGGGTTCAGCGGCTGCTGGAGCGCGACGCCGACGCGAGCGGGGCCATGGCGACGCTGTTGGAAGTGGGTTTGCACCACGAGCAACAGCACCAAGAGCTGCTGCTGACGGACATCAAACATGCGTTCAGCAAGAACCCGCTGGATCCCAAATATGTAGACCCGCTCCCGGACGCGACGTCGACACCGCTCGATCATCGGTGGGTGGCGTTCGACGGCGGCGTGGTGCGGGTGGGGTTTGATCGCGCGGCATCGCCGGACGGCTTCTGCTTCGACAACGAAGAGCCCCGGCATGACGCGCTGTTACAACCGTTCGCGCTAGCAAATCGCCCGGTGACGAACCAAGAGTTCGCGGCGTTCATCGCCGACGGTGGCTACCAGCGGCCTGAGTTTTGGCACTCGGCTGGGTGGCATCTTGTGGGCGTCGAGAAGTGGCGCGCGCCCCTGTACTGGCGCAGCGTCGACGGCGGCTGGGACGCGCTCACGCTGGGTGGACGGCAGACGCTCGATCCGCACGCCGCGGTCACGCACGTGAGCTGGTACGAGGCGAGCGCTTACGCGGCTTGGGCCGGCGCGCGGCTGCCATCGGAGTTCGAGTGGGAACACGCGGCCCGCGACGCGGCGACACCCGGGAACTTCCTGGAGTCAGGACGCCTGCACCCTACCCGCGCCGACGCCGATGCGGACGGCGCAGCGGACGGTGCAGCGCTGCACCAGCTGTACGGCGACGTTTGGGAGTGGACCGCATCGCCGTACACGCCCTACCCCGGGTTTCAGCCGGCGCCGGGCGCGCTGGGTGAGTACAACGGCAAGTTCATGTGCAACCAGTACGTGCTCCGGGGCGGGTCGTGCGCGACGTCGGAGACACACATTCGACCCACGTACCGGAACTTCTTTCCGCCGGAAGCGCGCTGGCAGTTCAGCGGCTTCCGGCTGGCGCGAGACGGCTAGCTAGAACGTGACGGTCGTGACGTTGTCGGCCACGCGGTAGCTCGCCTCGGTCTTCTCGGCGATCTCTTCGAGCGTCACGCCTTCGGCGAGCTCGGTGAGCACAAAGCCGTCGCCGTCGCGAACGAATACGGCCAGGTCGGTGACGATCATGTCGACGCATCCGACGCCGGTAAGCGGGAGCGCGCAGGTCTTCAGGAACTTGGGCGCGCCGCGCTTGGAGGCGTGCGTCATGACCACGACGACCCGCTTGGCGCCGGCGACGAGGTCCATGGCGCCGCCCATTCCTTTGACCATCTTGCCGGGGATCATCCAGTTGGCGATGTCGCCGGACTCGGACACTTCCATGGCGCCGAGCACGGTGAGGTCGATGTGACCGCCACGGATCATGGCGAAGCTGTCGGCGGACGAGAAGAACGACGAGCCCGGGAGGGTAGTGACGGTCTGCTTGCCGGCGTTGATCAGGTCGGCGTCCTCGTCTCCCTCGAAGGGGAACGGGCCCATGCCGAGCAGGCCGTTTTCGGACTGCAGGGTGACGGCGACGCCTTCGGGGATGTAGTTGGCCACGAGGGTTGGAATGCCGATCCCCAGGTTGACGTAGAAGCCGTCCTTGAGCTCCTTCGAGACGCGCTGAGCGAGTTGTTCACGTGTCATCGCCATGGCTAGGCCTCCTTCGGACGCGTGGTCCGTTGTTCGATCCAGCGCTCGTAGTGCGCTCCCTGCAGTATGCGCTGAACGAAGATGCCGGGAGTGTGGATGTGGTCGGGGTCCAGCTCGCCGGGTTCGACGAGCTCGTCAACCTCGGCGATGGTGATCCGGCCGGCCTGGGCCATCATCGGGTTGAAGTTCCGGGCGGTCTTGCGAAACACGAGGTTGCCGTCGGTGTCGCCCTTCCATGCCTTCACGAAGGCAAAGTCGGCGGTGAGGGCCTCTTCGAGCACGCACATGCGTCCGCCCACTTCGCGGGTCTCCTTGCCGTCGGCGACGACGGTGCCGTAGCCGGTGGGCGTGAAGAACGCCGGGATGCCAGCGCCGCCCGCGCGGATGCGTTCGGCCAGTGTCCCCTGCGGGTTCAGTTCCACTTCCAACTCACCGGAGAGGTAGAGTTTTTCGAAGTGTTTGTTCTCGCCAACGTAGCTGGAGATCATCTTCTTCACTTGGCCGTTCTTGAGAAGAACGCCGAGGCCGAAGTCGTCGGTTCCGCAGTTGTTGGAGATGATGGTGAGGTTCTTGGTGCCGAGCTCGCGCAGGGCCAAGATCAGGTTCTCGGGGTTTCCGCAGAGTCCGAAGCCACCGGACATGAGCGTAGCTCCGTCGGTGAGTCCGGCCAACGCGTCAGCCGCCGAAGCGAATACTTTCGACATGGGGGATCGAGGGCAGGAGGACGCAAAGAATCATGGTGAATCTTTGGCGATCATACCCCGCCGCGCGCCGCCCGTTAAGTCGGATGTTGCCGAATGCTTGCCTCACCGAGCCGTACGTCGGCCGGTGGGCTAGCGCGGCGACGCGTCCCACACGTAGCCCACGCTGAGGCCGCCGTAGAAGAAGAAGCCGCGGAGGCCGCCTTCGAGGCTGACGGCGACGCGGTCCGCGATGATGTGCCGCAGGCCGAGGGTCGCGGTGAGCGAGGGCAGCACCGGGGGAATCGACTCGGGCGTGAAGTCCGAGAGGATCGTCGGGTCGCCGTTGGCGTCGTAGCAGCCTTCGAGCAGGGAGATGTCGTTGGAGTTACGCTGCTCGGCGGTGGCGAGGCCGCACGCGGCGGTGTCGAGGTCGTACTTTCGGAACTCGCCGAGCACGATCGAGAGGCCGATGCCGACGCCGTAGTACAGCTGCCACCGGTCGCGCTTGTCGAGGTTGGTGAACCAGTGCACGCCCACGTCGGCCGTGATGATGGAGAGGTTGTTCTCACCCCAGTCGGCGTCGGCGATCGGGTCGTCGCCTTCGAGCCAGAAACCGTCGGGCGTGCTCATGTTCGCCCAGTCGAGAGCGAGGACCAGGTCGTACTTGTCGGGCGTACGGCGGGCAAACTCGATACCGTACGCGAAGTTGCGCGTGCCCTCGGTCCACTGGTTCTCGTGCAGGTCGAAGAACAGACCGAGTGCGAACTTGGGAATCTTCACGCCCCACGCGCGCAGCGACAGCTGGTACGAACGCGGCTGGTACTCCGCCAGCGCCAGCAGGTCCTCGGCCTCTTCGGCCGCGTCACGGACGTCGGTACTCACCGGGCGAGCTCCGGAAACACCGTCGGCGGTCTGAGCGAACGCGGGCGCGCTCGTGCACAACGCCGCCGCACAGGCGAGCACCAACAGGTGGCGAAGGAAGTTCTTGTCGGCAGGCATCGGAAGTCCGGAAAAGTGGAGGGATACAATCGACGGCGGCGGGTAGGCCCGGCCCTCTTTGCCCCTGAATGGACAGTGCGTTCGGAAGTGCGCGATGCACTGCGATACAACACTGCGATGTTCAATGCGTTGCGCACTTGGGTGCGCATGCGGGGGCGAGTATAGAGGGCAGGCTGATATCGCCGCAAGACTTGGCGTGACGCGTTCGTCCGCATTTGAACTTCCTGGGCATCCCCATGTTTCGACTCCCCACCCGTCCGCTGTTTCTCACCGCCACACTCGCGCTCGTCGGCTGCGGCGATGACACCCCGAAGTTCTACACGGGCGTCGATGTCGCGGAGGGACGCGACGCGGGCGGCGACGCGACCGGCGGCGACGCGACCAGCGCCGACGCGGACAGCTCCGACGCCGCGACCGCAGACGTCAGCGCGGACTCCGGCGCCGACACGAGCGCGCCGGACGTGTCGGACGTCCCGGACACGTCGAACATCAGCGGCGGCATCACGGTGCTCGAGATTCGGGCGCCCGGCCAGGACAGCTTGGAGGGCGGCGGACTGGGTGCCGCGTTCCGTACCGGCGCCGCGCCAGCGGTCGCGCCCGTCGCCACCGTTGGGCCATGCGAGATTCGCTCCACCGACGAGGAGAGCGACCTGCTCGAGGCCGGCCCCTCCCTCGACGCCGGTGCAATCACGGTAGCGATCGCCGCCGAGACCCACACCCTCACCCACGACGGCACGGGCTACACGTCCGACGCTGACGCGGATCGTCAGGAGTTCTTCGCGGCGGGCGATATGGTGAGCTTTACCGTCGCCGGCGGAGACGACGTGCCCGCAAACAGCGGGACGCTCACCGCGCCCGCGGCGCCCGTCATCACCGCTCCGGATTGGACGCCGCTCAACGGGCCCGATCGCAGCGAGCCGCTCACCGTCGCGTGGGAGGGCACAGGCGGAGTCGCGCTGTACATCAACCTGCTCCCGGTCACCGTCTTCCCCGAGCCCGGCGTGGCGGAGGGCAACAGCATTACGTGTGCGGTGCCGGACACCGGCAGCTACACCATCCCGGCGGAAGCGCTGGAGTACTTGCCGGAAGGTGGAGGGTTCGGTCCTCAGACCGTTGCCCTGACGGTGGTTCGCGCGGAGAGCGTCACGCAACCGCTAAGCGCAACGGGCGGCAGCTTGGTGCTGAACGTGACCGCGTCGGAGACCTCGATCGGCGCGATCGAGTAGGTTCCCTCTACATCGCAAAACGAGAAACGGAGCGCCGATTGGACGCTCCGTTTCTCGTTCGTGCTCGCCGGATAACCGGCGGGTTGCTGACTAGTTCCGCGTACCGGTGGCGCGTGCCGTGATGGCGATGCGGGCGCGGGCGCGGGCAGCGTCTTCGGTGGCTTCGTCGAGCTCGGCCTGGGACTTGAAGTCGTCCTTATCGAGACGCTTCTCCAGGTCTACGAGTTCAGCCTTGGCGTGCTCCACGTCGATCTCGTCGGAGCCACTGCAGGCGTCGACAATCACGCGAACGCGGTCCAGGAGGACCTCGGCGAAGCCGGAGCCGACGGCGAAGAAACGGGACGCGCCGTTGTGGGTCGCGACCAGCTCACCGGGCTTCAGCATCGTAATGAGCGGAAGGTGACCGGGGAGAATGCCGAGCTCACCGGTCTGGCCGGGGAGGGTCACACCGTCGACCTGCTCGGCGTAAACCGTGCGGGTCGGGGTGACGATTTCGAGGTGGAATCCAGCCATTATCCTTCGAGGGTCTTGGCCTTCTCGAGTGCTTCCTCGAGGCTGCCGACGTACATGAAGGCCTGCTCAGGAATGTGGTCGACCTCGCCGTTCACGAGCGCCTTGAAACCGGCGATCGTGTCCTTGAGTTCAACGTACTTTCCGGACATGCCGGTGAACTGCTCCGCAACGTGGAACGGCTGCGAGAGGAAGCGTTGGATCTTCCGTGCGCGCGACACCGAGAGCTTGTCATCCTCGGAGAGCTCGTCCATGCCGAGGATGGCGATGATGTCCTGCAGCTCTTTGTAGCGCTGGAGGACCTGCTGCACCGCGCGGGCCGTGTTGTAGTGCTCATCGCCGAGGATCTCGGGGGCGAGCAGACGCGACGTGGAGTCGAGCGGATCGACCGCGGGGTAGATGCCCTGCGAAGCGATCGAGCGCGAGAGCGCGGTGGTCGCGTCCAAGTGAGCGAAGGTCGTCGCGGGCGCCGGGTCGGTGTAGTCGTCCGCAGGCACGTAGACGGCCTGGATCGAGGTGATCGAGCCGTTCTGCGTGGTCGTGATACGCTCTTGGAGCGCGCCCATCTCGGTGGCCAGCGTGGGCTGGTAACCAACCGCGGACGGGATACGTCCGAGGAGCGCGGACACCTCGGCGCCGGCCTGGGTGAAGCGGAAGATGTTGTCGACGAACAGGAGCACGTCCTGGCCGAGCTCATCGCGGAAGTTCTCGGCGACGGTCAGCGCGGAGAGCGCGACACGGGCGCGGGCTCCGGGAGGCTCGTTCATCTGGCCGTAGATGAGGGCGCAGCGGGAGTTATCCCAGTCGCCGTTCGGGGCCATAACGTTGGACTCGAGCATCTCCCAGTAAAGGTCGTTGCCCTCACGGGTACGCTCACCGACGCCGGCGAACACGGACACACCGCCGTGCTTCATGGCGACGTTGTTGATGAGCTCCATGATGAGAACGGTCTTGCCGACGCCAGCGCCGCCGAAGAGGCCGATCTTACCGCCACGAGCGTACGGGGCGAGCAGGTCGACGACCTTGATGCCCGTCTCGAACATCTCCGCTTCGGTGGTCAGCTCGGCGAACTTGGGCGCCTCGCGGTGAATCGGGAGGAACGACGTGGCCTCGCTCACGAGGGACTCGACGATGTCGGCCTTCTTGACCGTGATCTCCTTGCCCTCGGTGACGTGCTTGGGATCGTAGTACGTGAGCTGGAACTCGTCGGCGGTCTCGCCGGAGAACGTGCCACGGATGAGCGATCCGTCCTTCATGCGGAAGATCTTCAAGTCGTCGGCGGGTTGGCCGGTGACGTTGAGGATACGTCCGAGGACTTCGCGGCCGACCGGCATCTGGATCGGGCTGCCGGTGTTCATGACGGGCATGCCGCGCACGAGACCGTCAGTCGACTCCATGGAGATGGTACGGACGACGTTCTCGCCGAGGTGGGTGGCCACCTCGAGGGTCATGTTCCACTCGCCAACACTGACGGACGGGTTGGTGACCTTGAGCGCGAACAGGATCTCCGGCAATTCGCCGGTGAAGGCCACGTCCACAACGGGACCGATGACCTGCACCACCTTTCCGGTGATCGCAGCCTGGGGAGTTGTCGCAGTGATGGGTGCGGTCGACATCGATCGATTCTCCTAACGGGGTCGGAGTGCCTAGCCCTTGAGGGCTTCGGCTCCGGAGGTGATTTCCATAAGTTCGGTGGTGATGATCGCCTGGCGCGCTCGGTTGAGCTGCAGAGTGAGGCGGTCAATCAGGTCCGACGCGTTGTTTGTAGCGTTGTCCATGGCGGTCATCCGGGCGCCCTGCTCGGAGGCCTCAGATTCAAGGAGCGCCAGGAGGACCTGACTCTCGATGTAGCGCGGCAGCAGTGCGTCCAGCAGCGCTTCTTCGCTCGGCTCGTAGATGAACTCGCTGGGCGAGCCCTCGGGAACCGAGTCAAAGCTCGCGGTGGACAGCGGAAGAATCTGCTGCACCACGACGTCCTGCGTGAGCGCCGAGACGAACTCGTTGAACACGATGAACACCGCGTCCACGTCGGTCGTGAGGAACGCTTCGACCGCTTCGGTCGCGATCACGCGCGCCGTGGCGCGGTGGGTCGCGGCGCGCTGCGCCTCGAGGTCCAACACGTTCACGTGCTGCTCACGTCGCGCCCACGAGCCGGCCTTCTTGCCGATCGGCGAGACGGTGATCTGCTCGTAGCCGCCCGCTTGGTCACGGAGGAACGCGCTGGCGCGTCGCACCACGGTGGCGTTGAAACCACCGCACAGCCCGCGGTCCGAGGACATCGGGATGAGCACGGCCTTGCGCGGCGCCTCGTTGGCTTGGAACAACGGGTGCGACTCTTCGTCGACCGTCGACGCCAACAGGGCGATCGTCTCACGCATCACGTTCGCGTACGGACGGGACTGAACGACCGCATCCTGCGCGCGCCGAAGCTTCGCCGCGGCGACGAGTTTCATCGCGCGCGTGATCTTCTGCGTGTTCTTGACCGATTTTACCCGAGTACGGGTTTCCTTCAGGCTGGGCATGATTCAGCTCAGGCTTGGAACTGTTGGTTGAATCCGGACACGGCTTCCTTGAGCTGTCCCTCGATGCCATCGTCGACCTTCTTCTTGGTCTTGATGCCCTCGGGGATGCCCGGGAACTTCTCGCCGACGTACGTCAGGAACTCCTTCTCCCACTTGCCGATCGACTCGACGGGGATGTTGTCGACGTGTCCCTTGGCGCCAGCCCAGATGACGATGACCTGCTTCTCGACGGGCATCGGCGAGTACTGCTTCTGCTTGAGGAGCTCGGTCATGCGCTCACCGCGCTGAAGCTGCTTCTGCGTCGCCTCATCGAGGTCGGACGCGAACTGCGCGAACGCCTGCATCTCGCGGTACTGCGCCAAGTCGAGGCGGAGTGTACCGGCGACCTGCTTCATGGCCTTGATCTGGGCGCTACCACCGACGCGCGATACCGAGATACCGACGTTGATGGCGGGACGCACACCGGAGTGGAACAAGTCCGACTCCAGGAAGATCTGGCCGTCCGTGATGGAGATGACGTTGGTCGGGATGTACGCCGAGACGTCACCGGCCTGCGTCTCGATGACCGGAAGAGCGGTGAGCGAGCCGGAGCCCTCACGCTCGGACATCTTGGCGGCGCGCTCCAACAGACGGGAGTGCACGTAGAAGACGTCGCCGGGGTACGCCTCGCGGCCCGGGGGGCGGCGGAGGAGCAGCGAGAGCTGACGGTAAGCGACGGCCTGCTTGGAGAGGTCATCGTAGACGATGAGCGCGTGCTGGCCGTTGTCGCGGAAGTACTCGCCCATCGCCACGCCGGTGTACGGCGCGAGGAACTGGAGCGGCGCGGCGTCGATGGCGCTCGCGGACACGACGATCGTGTACTCGAGGGCACCGTGCTCGCGGAGTTTCTCAACAACCTGCGCGACGGTGGACTGCTTTTGTCCGATGGCCACGTAGATGCAGAAGCACGGGTTCTCCTTGGAGTTCTCGTTCTGCTGGTTGATGATCGTGTCGACGGCGACGGCGGTCTTACCGGTCTGGCGGTCGCCGATGATCAGCTCGCGCTGTCCACGGCCGATCGGCACCAGGGAGTCGATGGCCTTGAGGCCGGTCTGCATGGGCTCGTGGACCGACTTACGCTGGATGATGCCCGGCGCCTTGACCTCAACGCGACGCGTGTGCGGCGTGTCGATGGGGCCCTTGCCGTCGATCGGCTGACCGAGCGCGTTCACAACGCGGCCGACGAGCGCGGGTCCGACGGGGACCTCAACGATGCGTCCGGTGCGCTTGACCGGGTCGCCTTCCTTGATGGCGTTGCCGGTACCCAAGATGGCACAACCGACGTTGTCCTTCTCGAGGTTGAGTACCATGCCGAAGACGTCGTTCGGGAACTCGAGCAGCTCGCCGGCCATGGCCTTCTCGAGGCCGTAAATGCGGGCAATACCGTCACCGACAGACACAACTGTGCCGGTCTCCGAGACCTCGACCTTTTGGTCGTAGTTCTCGATCTGGGATCGGATAATTCGGCTGATCTCTTCGACGTTGATGTCCATTCGCTCCTCGATCGGTACGATCTGTGGGTCGGTGCCCTAGATGTCTTGAAGGATGGCTTCGCGCAGCTTTCGCAGCTGCATGGCAACGGAGGTGTCGTACACCTGTCCGTCCACGTGCACGCGGATACCGCCGATCAACGAAGGATCGACTGTATTTGTAATTTCGATGGTCTTGTTCGTGAGCTCAGCGAGCTTCGCCTTCAGGCGGGCCACTTGGCTCGGGTTCAGCGCCGCGCTGGAGCGGACTTCCGCACGGGCGATGCCCATGTGATCGTCTGCGAGCTTGCCGAACGCCGTACCGATATCGGTCAGGTGGTTCAGCCGGCCTTTCTCGGCGAGCACCAACAGGAAGTTCTTGGTGGTCGCGGAGAGCAGGAGCATCGACGCCAGGGAGACGACGATCTTCTTGCGTTCCTCGACGGTGACGGTCGGGTTCTCGAACGCGATCGCGAGATCTCTGGACGCTGCCACGAGCCGGACGACCTTCTCGACCTGTCCGCGCACGACCGCAAGCTGCTGCGTATCGACGGCGAGGTCGCGGAGGGCGACTGCGTAGGGTGTTGCCACCGGTGAAAGTGCCATGATCTCTCCGTCAGTTCGCGGCGCTGAGCGCCGCGATGCCGTTGTCGATAAGCTGCGACTGGGTCGTCGCGTTCATCTGCGTGTTGAGTTCGGCGCGGGCTTGAGCCAGCGCGAGGTCGACCATGCGACGCTCGAGCGCGGACTTCGCCACCTTCGATTCCCGCTCAGCGCCCAGCTCGGCGTCCTTCACGATCTTCGCGGCTTCGGCCTCGGCCTCGGCGACGATGCGGCGTCGCTCATTCTCGCCCAGTTCACGGAACTCGGCCAGGACCGATTCGCGCTCACCGTCCAAGTTCTCGATCTTCTTCAGCGTCTCCGCCAAGCGTGCCTCGGCCGCCTCAAGCGCGACTTGCGACGCGTTCATGGCGGTGACGACAGCTTCGCGGCGGGCCGCGAAGAACGCCTGCGCGGGCTTCTTCGCCAGGAAGACGATCAGCCCGAGGTAGATGCAGAAGTTGATGATCTGCGAGCCGAGCTCCGGCCAGTCGGGGCCGTGGTGCTCTCCACCAGCGGCGAACGCCAGCGCGGGAGCGAGCAGGATCGCGGCAACAACGGCAGCGCGCTGAACAGCGTTCATGGTGCGTCGATTGTTCATGCCATCACCCGTCCGACAATATTCTTGGCGAGCTCAGCGGCGCGCACGTCGACCTGCGCTTCCGCGGCGGCGACCTGCTCATGGAGCGTTGCACGCCGTGCTGCCAACGCGGAACCGGCTTGCTCGCGGGCAGACGACACAATGCGTCGCTGCTCCTCTTCGCCGGTCGCACGAAGCTGCTCGCGAATCGCGGCGGCCTCCGTGCGCGCGGCGCGCATGCTCGACTCGTAGTCGCTCAACACTTGCTCCGCCTTCGCCACCGTATCTTCGGCGGACGACTGCGCACCCGCGGTCAGCCTGTCGCGCTCGCGCACGATGGCCAAATACGGCTGAAAAAGCAGCGTGTTCAAAAGTACCAACATGACCACGAATATCCCACCTGAGATAATCGCGGTCGCGTCGAGATCGATCATGCCCATTACTTGGAGTAAAGGCAGGTCTGCGGTCAGGTCGGCGTGGTTCATTCGCGCGGCGAATTCCGAAATAAATTCAAGGTGTTACTACACTTGCAGGGCACTTCATCCCGGCGAGCGGTGGCTAGGTAACATGCGACCTTAGGGGACGCAAGCCCTGCGGCGTGCGATATTGCGCTTCTGGGGACGCTCTTGGATCGCTGAGGTCTCTTTAGCGCGCGAACACCCTACGGGGCGCCAAAAAGTCATGAGACCGCAAGCCAACGAACGTACGACAGTTCGGTGGGTTGCGGTCTCCTGCCTGCGCGCTAGTCAGAGGCGCGGCAAAGCCTATTCGGGGAGCAAGACGCCGTCGACGATGTGGATGAGGCCGTTGAGGGCCAGCACATCCGTGGCGACGAAGTCGGCTCCACCGACAGTCGGGGTGCCATCGGTGATGGCGAAGGTGAGCGTGTCACCGTTGAGCATGGTCAGCTCCGCGCCGTCCGTGATGTCTGCGGCCTGCACGAGCCCGGCGTACACGTGGTACTGCAGGATGTTGCTCAGCTCGGCATCGGTGAGGCCTTCGACGGTGCCGTCCGGGAGGGCGGCGAACGCGGCATCGGTCGGGGCGAACACGGTGAACGGGCCTTCGGCGGTGAGGGCGTCTACGAGGCCGACGCGGACGAGGGCGGCGACGAGGGAGTCGAAATCATCGCTTCCGCTGGCGATGGTCGGGATGTCGGCCGGCGGCTGGATGACCGCGTCGATGACGTGGATGATGCCGTTGGACGCCATGATGTCGGTCGTGGAGAGCGGCGCGCCTCCGACGGTGCCGGCGACGGCGTCGACTTCGAGCCAAGTACCCAAGAGCGTGGGCAGGAACTTGGAGGCGACGACCTCTCCGGACAGGAGGGCCTCATCGACCACGTGGTACAACAGGATGTCGGTCAGCTGCTCGGTGGTGAGTCCTTCGAGCGTGCCGTCGGGCAGCGCAGCGAACGCGGCGTCGGTGGGCGCGAAGACGGTGAACGGGCCCTCACCGGAGAGCGCGCCGACCAGGTCGGTGGCCACGAGGGCGTCGACGAGGGTGGTGAAGTTGCCGTTCTCGGTCGCGATCTCGGCGATGTTGCCGAGCGGCGGCAGGAGGACGCCGTCGACGATGTGGATCAAGCCGTTGTAGGCGAGCACGTCGGTGGCGATGAAGCCGGCTCCGCCCACGCTCGGGACGCCGTCCGTGATGGCAAACGTGAGCACGTCGCCGTTGAGCATGGTCAGCTCAGCGCCATCCGTGATGTCGGCCGCCTCTACGAAGCCCGGGTACACGTGGTACTGGAGGATGTCGCTGAGCTCGTCGTCGGAGAGCCCCTCGACGGTGCCGGCGGGCAGCGCGGCGAAGGCGTCATCGCTGGGCGCAAACACCGTGAACGGCCCCTCGGCGGTGAGGGCGTCGACCAGGCCGACACGGACAAGCGCGCCGACGAGCGACTCAAAGTCGTCCGATTCAGTGGCGATGGTGGGGATGTCGGCCGGCGGCATCATGACGCCGTCGAGCACGTGGATCACGCCGTTGGAGGCGAGCACGTCGGTGGCGGAGAGCGTCGCGCCGCCTGCGGTTCCGGCGTCGGCGTCGATCTCGATGTACGGGCCGAGCAGCGACGGGTGGAACTTGGAGGCAACCACGTCGGCGGCGAGCAGGGAGTCGTCGACCACGTGGTAGAGGAGGATGTCGGTGAGCTGCTCGGTGGTGAGTCCCTCGAGCGTGCCCTCGGGCAGCGCGGCGAAGGCGTCATCGGTGGGCGCGAAGACCGTGAGCGGGCCCTCGCCGGAGAGCGCGTCGGCCAGGCCGGTCGCCACAACCGCGTCCACGAGCGTCGTGAACGTGCCCGCCGCGACAGCCACCTCCGGGATCGTCCCGGGCGTCGTCGTCGTGTCTTCCATCGAGGTGTCCGTCATCGACGTGTCCTCCATGGAGGTGTCCGTCATCGACGTGTCCTCCATGGAAGTGTCCGTCATCGACGTATCTTCCATCGAGGAGTCCAGTCCCACGTCGGCGCCGCTGTTGTTGCTCGGCTCGTCGTCTCCACACGCCGCGAGCAGGCCGACAAGGAGGGCCGCGGAGATCGAGAACGATCGGGAGATGGGTGAGGAGGTCTTCGGCTGGTTCTTCATGGATTGGTCACTCGGTTGGGTCGTGTAGCGGCCCGGAACGGACTCCGGATTTCTTGTGACCAATCATAGGGAACTGCGCAGCTGTGTCAACCTTTTGCACAGGTTTTAATGAACACCGTCCACGATACACATGGACAGCAAGCATAAATGCATGAAAACCAGCGAGTTACGCGTGCTCCGCCCTACCGAGATCTCTCCAAACGTGGGCAATTGCGGCTAGAAACCTGTACAAAAACATAGACACAACCTGGACAGACGATCTCCCTTCGCGTACTTCTTAGGCCTCAAGTCCGAACCACGAGTTGTCCCGTGTCTCAGTCCCCACCCAGCGACCTCTACCCCATGCGCGTGGTCACGCGGACCACCGGCCTCGCCGCCGACACCATCCGCGCGTGGGAGCGACGCTATGGCGCGGTGGAGCCGCACCGGACAGAAGGGAACGCGCGCCGCTACTCGGGCGGGCACATCCGGAAGCTGACGCTGCTGCGCGATCTGACCTCCCAGGGGCACTCCATCAGCAGCATCGCGAAGCTGGATATCCCGGGCCTTGAGAAGCTCGCGAACGCGACACTCGGGATTGGCGAGCCGATCGCGTTGACCGAGGAGAGTGAAGCGACGGTGCTGCTCGACAGCTATCTGCAGGCGGTGCGCCGGTTCGACACCAAGCGGGCCACCGAGAGCCTGCATCGCGTCGCGGGCCTGATGGACAACCGCACGCTGGTGTTCGACTTGGTGCTGCCGATCGTGCGGCACGTGGGCCACCAATGGGCGGCGAGCACGCTGTCGGTCGCGGAGGAGCATTTGGTCAGCGCGGAGCTGAGCTCGCTGCTCTCGTCGCGGGCGCAGCGGCTGACCTCGCGCGTGGGCGCCCCGCGTTTGGTGCTGGCCACCCCCGCCGGACACCACCACGCGTTTGGCATCCTAGCGTCGCGGCTGCTGGCGGCGGAGCGCGGCGTGGACGTGGTATACCTGGGGACGGATGTGCCGACCGTCGACCTCGAGATCGCGGTGCGGGCGTCGGTGCCGGTCGCGGTAACGCTGGGCATCTCACGCTCGCTCACCGCGAACGACACCGCTTCGCTCGACACCGCCCTCCGCGTGCTGACGCCGCTGACCGAGGTTTGGCTCGGCTGCCCGCCGAACACGCCCGTGTTCGAAGGCAAGCACCGGGTGTTCCACACGCTCGAAGCCTTCGACGTCGCGTGCGACGCGCTCGCCGGCTGACCCCATCCGCACGCGCACGGAATGTTATGGGCGGAACATCGCTTGTTAGGGCGTGGCGCTCGCGGTAGACAGGCGTACGCCTATACCTACGCCAAGACTTGCCCGAATGGACGCTTTCGAGTTGCCATCCAGCTATACCCCGCGCCAACGCGAGCTGCTCAACGCTGCCCGCAGATTGCTCGACGCCCAGGGGATCGCCGCCTTCACGATGCGCTCGCTCGCCGAAGAGACGGGGCTCTCGCCCATGGCGGCCTACAAGCACTTCGAGAATCAGCACGTGCTTCAGGTCGGCCTGTGGCGCGACGTTCACAGCCACTTCTACGACGCGTTGCTCGAGCGATCCGCGGGCGCTGCCGACGCCGCGCAGGCGTTCCTTAGCATCGCCGAGGGCATCATGCGGTACGCGGTGCAGTGGCCGTATCGGTACGAGCTGCTGTTCCACCATCCGCTCATCCGGGACGTGGCTCGCCACCCCGAGATCGAAGAACAGCGCCTGGCGGTGGTGGACTTCGCGCGCGGGATCTTCTTTCAGGCGCAGGCCGATGGGCTCTTTCGCGACGACCTGCCCAGCGAGCTCATGATCATCTCTACCAACGCGCAGGTCCGCGGCCTGGCGAGCATGTTGATCTACACCCACCCCGGTCGGCTGACGCACTTCGACACCGACGCGCTGATCAACGCGAGCCTCGACTTCATTCGCGAAGCGGTGATGCCCCGGTGAGGTTCGGTCGTCTCCAACCCACCCGGCGCTTGCCCCGCCAACGGTCCGCCAGTCCAAGGTCAGCGCGTCTACGGTCCGCCGGTCTGCTTGCCGCCGCCCTGCTCCTGAGCGCGAGCGCCTGCCGTGGATCCGCCAACGACAACGGCCACGACGCGCGCCAAGCTGCACCGACCGAGCGAACTGCCGAGCCGAGCCCGTTTGCTCCCAGCGAGCAACCTCGGCAGTCGATCACGCTGTCAACGGAGACGGCGCTCGACGGGCGCGAGAACTCCGACGAGACGGCGGCAACCATGGCGATGACCCTGGCGCACCAAGCGGGCCCCCTTCTCGAGATGAGGCTCGACGACCCCATCGGGCCGGTACAATTCGTGGTCGACGGAGCTCAGATTCGCGCGCGCATCGACGGAGTCGAGACGCTGATCGTAGAATCGACCGTGGGCGATCCGTGCGTCACCGCTACCGCCGAGACGACGTGGCCGGTCGACGACGCGTTGTCCGCGACGCGGCGCGTTGACACGTTCGAGCTCTGCCGCGACCGCGGGCTGGTCTCACGCGAGCGCGTCACCACGTTCCCGTCGGGTTCGCGGCGCCAGCACTGGGTCGCCGCGCCCTAGCGTCCGCGCCCGACCTACGGGATGGGCCGCCAATCCGTGCGTGGCAGCTGAGCCGAGGTCGGCGGTCGCTGCGTGCTCATGATGAACACGCTGCGGCGGTTCTGCGGCTCGTCCACGTTGTCCTCCGTGGGGACCGCGAGGCCGGATTCTCCGAAGCCCTGGAAGAACACCTCGAACCGTACGCCCTCCTCGCGGAAGAACTCGGCGATGGCGCGCGCGCGCGACTCCGACAAGCGCTGGTTGTCGGCGCTGGAGCCCACGGTGTCCGTGTAGCCGGCCACGTAGAGCTGCACCTCGACGAAGTCCTCCACCTGCGCCGCGGTCTCGCGAATCTCGGCGAGCCGCTCGCGCAGCATCGGCACGTCGGTGGCGGGAATCTCAGCGGAGCCGGACGCGAAGCTCACGTGAGCAGCGTCGAACTCGACCTTCCACGGGATGTACTGCCGCGACGACCACGATCCGCCGACGCCGACGGCTTTGACGTCGACGGTGAGAATCGTGCCGGGCCCTTGGCTCCACTCGACCGTCAACGGGGTGCCCGCGGGCTCACCGTCAAACTCGACCACACGCTCGGCCAGCACGGAGCCGCTGTCGCTGCGGACGGTCAGCTCAACGGAGCCTGCCGGCTGGTTCATGGTCATCACGAAGCGACGGGCGTCGGCGTCGAACGAGTTGGTGTCGACTTCGAACTCCATTCCGATGGAGACAGGCACCTCGAACACGTCTTCGGTGCTGCCCGGTTGGCCTGCGAAACGCCCTTCGATCGTGATGGTGTATTCGCTGGTCCGATCCGGCGCTGGCAGCGTGCACGGCTCTACGTCGCCGAGCTGCATATCGCCGAGCCGACACTCAAAGTTGCGGCCGTCGGAGTGACGCCGCACGTTGACCTCGATGGACTCCATCACGTCGAACGCCTCGACCTGGATGGTCATATCCGAGGTGGAAGTGCTCCAGCCCCAGCCGATGGGTAGACCGTCGGCGAAGGCGGGGCTGGCGATACAGAGCGCGGCCGCGAGGGCGGCGGCAGCGTGGGCGCGGAACGATGTCATAGCAAGTCGTCGGTGGAGTACGTCGGGGACCCCATATTAGGGCCCGGCACGACGTCAGACAACGCTAGATGACGAAGGTTCCGCGCGGCGACGGACGAAGCGGCGGCGCGGCCTAGGCTTCGTCGTCCGACAGACCGCTCTGCGCGATCGCGGCGGCGAGCGGGTTCATCTCGGAGTCGTCGTCGGAGTACGACTTGGGCGTCTCGGCTTCGATCTTCGCCTTCACCGCGTTGATCGACACGTCCAAGCGGCGTCGCTGACGGTCCGCGTTGAGCGTCATGACCTCGACCTCTTGGCCGATGCGCAGCACGGAGCGGATGTTGTCGATGCGCTCGTCCGAGATCTCGGCGATGTACAAGCGGCCTTCGAGGCCCTCGGCGACCTGGAGGTAGGCGGCCTTCTCTTCGAATCGCACGACCGGCGCGTTGAAGATGGTGCCCACTTCGACGCGGTCACCGGCGTTGTCCCACGGGTCCGGGGTGAGCTGCTTCACGCCGAGCGACACGCGACCGCGGTCACCGTCGATGGAGAGCACCTTCACTTGGATGGTCTGGCCGATCTCGAAATCACCAGCCTCGGACGGGCGCGCGGGGCGGCCGTGCCATTGCAGGTCCGAGATGTGGCAGAGGCCTTCGACGCCCTCGGTAAGCTTCACAAAGAGGCCGTAGTCCTCGATGCGCGTGATCTCGCCATCGGCGACGGAGCCTTCGGGGAAGTCTGTGGTGAGCGAGGCCCACGGGTTGTTCTCAAGGGCGCGCAAGCTCAGCGAGATGCGGCCGTTCTCGGCGTCGGCGGCCAGCACCTTCATGCGCACGGACTGGCCCTCGGCGAGCGCCTCGCTCGGGTGCGAGTGGCGCTCGGTCCAGGACAGCTCGGACACGTGGCAGAGGCCTTCGATGCCGGGCTGAATCTCGACGAACGCGCCGAAGTTGGCCAAGCGCGTGACGGTACCGTCGAACACGGTTCCGGGCTCGATCTGCGCCATGAGATCGCGCTGCGCGGCGTCGAGAATCTCGCGGCGCGACAAGCTGATGCGACCACGCTCAGCGTTGATCTCGGTGATGGTCACGGTGATCATCTGGCCGGCCTGAACCACCGACTCGGGGTTGTCGACGTGACCGACGGCGAGCTCGGAGACATGGCACAGGCCATCGACGCCGCCGAGGTCGACGAAGGCACCGAACGGGCGCACGCTCGTGACGCGGCCTTCGATCACCTGTCCCACCTCGAGCTCTTCCATGCGCTTCGCTTCGCGGGCCTTGCGGTCCCCTTCGACGAGCGAGCGGCGGCTGAGCTCGGGTTGGCCCTCTCGGCCATCAAAGTGAATGACGTCGAAGTCGAACTCCTGCCCGACGGCCTCGAAGGCGTCTTCGCGGCGGAAGCCGGACTCACGACCGGGCATGAAGCAGCGCAGACCGTAGGCCTCCACGGCGAAGCCGCCGCGAACGACCAGGTTCACACGACCGCGCACGCGGCGCTTCTCTTTGCGCCAGTTCGCGACCTGCTCGTACACTTCGATGAGCGCGGCCTTGGCGATGGAGACGCTCCAGGTGCCGTCGTCGATCTCCTCTTCGAGGAGCACGCGCACCTCGGAGCCGACCTCGACGGTGAGCGGCGTGCCGGGCAGCGCGGCGTCGTCACGGTCGCAACGCCCGAAGACGTCGTCACCGATGCGCACGTAGATCCACTCTTCGTCCATCTCGTGGACGACGGCGTCCACGATGCGTCCCTCGACAACACCCTCGTCCGGGAATGGATCCGCGACGATCGGCTCGTCGAAGAGCGCGCGGATTTCGGGATCGATTTCGGGAGCTTCGTAGGTGTTCATCGCGTATTCCGTAGCGGGTGGCTCGACGCCGTTTCCCAGCGGTTCAGTCGTCGGACGGCGGGGTGCTGAGCTCGGCCATTTCGGCGATCTCGTCCCAAGCGTCACTCGTCTCTTCAAACTTGGTCTTGGCCGGCACTGGATTCAGCGGCACCGTCTCCACACCGGACGCGAACGCGTCGATCTGGGGGCGCGGAATCTTGGTGTCGACCTTGGCGACAGCGGCCGTATCTGCGGCAGCGGCGGCTTCGGCGGCGGCAGACTCGGCGGCGGCGGCTTCTGCAGCGGCGGCTTCGGCGGCAGCGGCGGCTTCGGCTTCAGCTTTCGCAGCGGCTTCGGCGGCGGCGGCTTCGGCGGCAGCGGCAGCTTCGGCAGCAGCGGCTTCGGCGGCAGCGGCTTCGGCGGCAGCTTCGGCTTCCGACAACGCGACGGTCACGGACTTGGCCCAACGCAGGACGGTGTCGTGAACGATGTCGCCGTTGCTGGCGACCGCGGCCAGACCGGTACCGGCGGCTTCGAAGTCGAACGTCTCCGCGAGCTCGTCGAGCGACGCAGGGCTAAACTCGGCGACCAGGCTGAACGCCGAGTCGGTGGCCGTGTGGCAACGCACGTCCCAATCATCGCTGCGGAAGCGAGGATCGAGGTACCGCTCCCACGGCTCTTTCCGACGCAGCCAAACGCGACACAAACCGGCGCCTTCTTTGGCGACGCCTGTGAGTTTGAATCCGTCGCTGCCGGGAGCGCCGAGTTTCGGGGAGAACAACTGGAGATGCGAACGAGGGACCATCACGCAACCGGGGAGGTGAACCACAGGCGACACGCCTTCGGGCGGCGCGAAGCGTAGCCCGCGCGGCGCGCGCAGGCAAGCGGCGTTCTGAACCGGCGCTCAGCCACCAACAGCACGACCAATTCCCCTGCAAATACAGCACGTTACAAGAAGCTAAGCCGTCCAGTAGTGAATCGCGACCCACTGCACCATCAAATTGCACGCCGCGTGAAACACCACCGAGGACGCCAATCCGCCCGTGCGATCCCGTAACCAGCCGAACAAAAGCGACGGGAAGAACACCGCCATTCGAAGCGGATCGAGGCCGATCACTACGTGCCCGATCCCAAAGATCACGCTCACCAAGAGGTTGCTGCGCGACACCTCGATCGGCCCCAATCGGAACGCCACCCGCCGACCATGCGCCTCGTCAAAGCGCTTCTGCAGGTACCCGCGGTAGAAGAACTCCTCGGGCAGCGCGATGAACACCAACTGCAGCAGTATAGAGAGAGGTAACCATCCGAAGCCGAGCGGGATGCGCAGCTGGCCGTCTTGCCACAGCCGATCCGGCGCGGGCTGGGCGTTGGGGCCGACGGTCATGCGCCCGCGATCGACGCGCGCGCCATCTTCGATCGCCTCGATCGTCACGGCGCCGGCGCCGGTGGTGCGGAAACTGAGGAGCACCGGACGCGGCGAGGCGCCGGACACGGTGAGCTCGTTGCCGAGCGCGCGGTGATCGGGACGATATAGAGGTGCATCCGAGCGCACGGTGAGGCGCCACGGGCCCGCGTCTGGGGTCCAGCGCACGTACTGGACCTCATAGAGATGGAAGTACTGCACCGACGGCTGGCCGGGGTCGGCCGAGTCGCCAGCGAGCGCGGTGGTGACCACATGGTCGGGCGGCTCACCGTGGAACCGGTCGCTGGGCCGCGCGTAGGCGCCCGGCTCCACGTGGAGCGTATGGCCAAGTGCGAGCGTGGACCACAAATGGTTACCTGGGAGGAAACCAACGAGGACGATCCCTGTGAGCGCGAGGCCGGGAAGCACGCCTCTGGCGGCGCCCTTCCAGGTAAACCCGTAGGCCTCCGCTCCGGGCCCATTCCGGGGCAGCATATACTGCGGGAGCTGGACGAACACGACGGCGAACAGCGCGACTAAGTTGGCGCGAACAAAGGGGATTACGGCGCCAAGCGCGTTGAGCCCGACCGTCGAGAGCAGGGCCAAGCCGACGGTGAGCCACGCCTCGCGGGCGATGTCGGGACCGGCCTGGGGCGCATCCGACGCATCCAGGATCTTGGTTTCCTGGCGATTGGCGTTCGGCTTGGGTAACTTGTCAGGACTCATCTGAGATATGCATCGCTGGCTTCTCCCATGCGCGATTCAACCGCTTCAATTGAAACTCGGACGGCGAGCGCCGTTGAACGGTAGATACCGTGGCGAGCAGTAGCGCGTGTACGGTGATGCCGCACGCTCCGAACAAAGGACCTGACTAGATGGCGACAGACGATCACGGTGGCAACCCGACGGACCTTAGCGGTGTAACTTTCATCGGTCGCCCAGACGACGTTGGGGGTAGCTACCACATCCGGCGCAACACCGGGAAGGTGCTGGGGCCGTTCGATGTAGAGCTGATTCTGCAGATGATCCGCGGCCGAAAACTGACCGGTGATGAGGCCGTTTCGACCGACCGACAGAGCTGGGCTCCGATCCTCTCTGTGCCCGACTTCTCGGCCGCATTCCGCGCCGCGCAGGGCGAGAGCGGTAGCCGGCCGGCGGCGGCGACCCAGAGCACGCAGAACCCCATGCCCGCCCCGGCCGTGCCCCGGCGCACCGAGATGGGCATGATGAACATGCCGCCGATCCAGCCGGGCCTCGACCCGCGCGGCGTGCGCCCCGAAGACGACGCGCTCTCCGGCGTGCCCGGCATCCGCAGGTTGGGCCAAAGCCCCGACGGCGCCTCCGCCGACAGCGAGCTGCCCATGCCGGAAGGCTTCACGCACTTCCCCGGCAGCACCGACGGCGCCCTGCCCTTTGCCGACGCCCCACCGCCGCTTGAGCTCGGCGGCAGCGACGACATCCCAGCCATGCCCGCCGAAGGCTTCAGCGGCACCTGGACCGCCGTCAACGAAGAGCAACACACCATCGAAGACCCCGGGTTCGGCAAGGAACTCGCCCAACTCGCCGACGGCTTCAACGCAGACCTCCCGCGCTCCGCTGGCGGCTTCGCCGACCTGCCGACCGCCGTGCACAGCGACCTCCCGCGCTCCGCCGATCCGTTCGACAACCTGCCGCAATCCGCGCAGGGCGTCTCCGGGCTCCCGCAGTCCGCGCAGCGCTTCGACAACCTGCCGCAATCCGCGCAGGGCGTCTCCGGGCTGCCCACGTCGGCCCAAGGCTTCGCCGAGCTGCCCACGTCGGCCGATCCGTTCGGCAACCTCCCCGGCTCCACGAACCTGTCGAACCTGCCCGGCTCGACCGACCGGACCAACCTGCCCGGCCCCACCGACCGGACCAACCTGCCCGGCCCCACGTTTGGCCGCCCGAACCTGCCGCAGTCGGCCGCTTCGGCGCCGGCGTCGACCGCACAGCTGCCCACGGGCGCTGGCGCTGGACCCGCAGCCGGCGCGCCGCAGTTCGGCACCATGGCGATGACCGGCCTCGGACACGGCACCGAGGTGGACGCGACGCTCCCCGCCGGCGACCTGTTCGGCACCAAGAACGAGCTCCCCGCGAGCTCGCGCGCCACCGGCCCGTCCATCCTCGACGCGATGGCGCAGACCGACGACATCTGGTCCGCCCCCGCGGCGCCGACGCGACAGCCTGTGGCCGCGCCGAGCCAGCCGTTCGGCTTCCAAACCGACGCGATGACCCCGGACCTCTCCGGCGCCGGCATCCAAGCGCCGAACCTGGAGAACGACCCGTTCGGCGGCGATCCCTTTGCCGCCGGCCAAGCGCCGCAACCGTTTACCGACCGCCAGCCGTCCGATCCGTTCGCCGCCGTGGCCAGCCCCACCGCGCAGCAAGACGACGACTTCGGCGACTTCTTCCCCGGCGGACAAGCGGGCGCGCCGGCCGAGGAATCGGTCGATGAGCTCTTCGTAGCCACCGACGACGACGACCACGAGTTGGTGCCGCCCGTCGCCGCCAAGACCCGCGGCAGCGGCAAAGCGTGGGGCCTCCGCATCGGTCTCATGGCGGTGCTCCTCGCCGTGCTCGGCGGTGCCGCCGTGCTCCTGACCAGCATCGCGCGTGGCCCCGGCGACACGGACCCCGAGGTCGTCGTCACCCCGACCACGACCCGCCCCGTACTCGCGGTGGAGCTTCCTCCGATCGAGACGCTGCGGGACGGCGGCTACCAGACCTACCAAGATTACGTCGACGCGGCGCGTACCGCCGTGGGCGACCGCGGCACGCCGAACGACCGCGCCCGGTTCCTCCTCGCGGCGTCGCTGCTACTGAGCGAGCACCCCGACCGCTCGGACTTGTACGCCGAGATGAGCCGCACCGCGTCCGCCATGGGCGACCCGAGCGAAGCGCCCGACGAGGACGTCAGCTTGGTCACCCTGGCGCACGCCGCCTTCCTGGCCGTCAGCAACGACGAGGACGCGCCGGCAGCGCTTGAAGCCGCGCGCAGCGGTGAGTACGCCGCCTACGGACAGCTGTTCACCGGCATCTACGCGGTCCAGCACTTCCGAGGGATCACCTTCGAGAACGCCGCGCCCGAGCCGGTCGCCGCAGCCGACGGTTCCGGCGACGACGCGCCCGCCGAGGGCTCCGGAGCCGCAGCCGAAGCGGAGGACGCCGGCACCCCGGAAGAGCCGACCACGACGATCGTTGACGACGAAGCGCTGGAGCAGGCCAACGGCGAGCAAGCCGCGCCGTCCATCGCTCCGATCCGACGCGAGCTCGACCCCGCCGCCGCCGCCGCGTTCGACGCCGCGATCGCCGCCGACCCCGAGCTCGTGGCCGCGTACTACTGGCGTGGCTGGAGCGCGCTGGCCGTGGGCGAGCCCGCCGAGGCGCAAGCGTTCTTCGAGCAAGCGCTTGAGAAGAACGCCGAGCACGTCGGCTCCGACATCGGCGTCGCCACCGCCCTGCTCCGTCAGGCGCTGCTGGCCGACGCGGACAACCGCATTCAGCACGTCATCGACGACCTGGAGGGCGTGTCTTCGAGCATGCAGCGCTCCGACACGTTCGAGGTTGCTGGCGAAATCGCCGCCGCGCGCATGCAGCCGGAGATCGCCATCGAGTCCCTGCTGTCCGCGCTGCAAGCCAACCCCGTCAACCGCTCGGCGCTCGCCGAGCTCGGTGACCAATTCTACCACGACGGACAGTTCACCCGCTCGGTCGAGTTCTTCACCGGCATGAGCGACACCGACGGCATCGAGGACGAGGTCCACCTGGGCCTCGCCAAGGCGTACTACGGGCTTGAGGACTACGACGCCGCGCGCAGCGAGCTCGACGACGCGATGCGCGACTTCCCCAGCGACGGGCGCCTGGCCTACTGGATGGGCCGCGTATACGAGGCCGAGGCCGAGTTCGAGATCGCGCGTCAGTACTTCCGCCAGGCCAACCAAATCACGCCCTACGATGTGCGCCCGCTGGTGCGTTTGGCGCAGCTGGCCGAGCGTGAGAACAAGCCCGGCGACGCGCTGCGGCTGCTCTCGGAGGCCTCGACGGTCAACGACGGCAACGCGGTGATGGCGAACGAGATCGGCGAGGCGTACCTGCGGCTGGGCGAAACCAACCGCGCGGTGACCGCGTTCCGCGACGCGCTCGAGATGGACGGCAGCCAGCCGCGCGCCCGCGTGAACCTGACCGAATACTACCTGAACAGCGACCAGCCGCAGCGCGCGCTGGAGCAGCTGCAGACCATGCGCGACTCCGGCGTCGAGAGCCCGCGCATCCGCTACCTGAACGCCCGCGCCCTGCAGGCCCAAGGCGAGAACGGCCGCGCGGTCGAGGAGCTCCTGGTGCTGCTAGAGGCCGACTCCGACAACCCGGACTACCTGTTCCTGCTCGGCCGTTCGCACTTCGAGGCGGGCAACTACCGCGCGGCGCGTGAGCAGTTCATCAAGACGCTCGAGAACTCGCCCGGCCTCACGCAGGCGCAGTACTACATCGGCCGTTGCGACATTGAGCTCGAGGGCTACAACGAGGCGATCACCTCGCTGACGGCCGCTTCGCAGCGCTCCGACAGCGGCGAGTACCACTACTGGCTGGGCGTCGCGCTGGAGCGGGCCGAGCAGCCCACGCAGGCGCTCACCGAGTTCGACCGGGCCATCACCGACGACATCGCGTGGTCCCTGGAGAACCCCGAAGTGTTCAGCAAGCGCGGGCGTTTGCTGTTCGCCCGCGGGGCAGCCCGAGCCGCCTACCGGGACCTCCGGACCGTGCTCACGCTGGAGCCGCGGCACTCCGAAGCGTCGTGGAACCTGGGTCGGGTGCACTTCCAAGAGCGGGCGTACCAGAAGGCCATCGACGCCATCGAGTACAGCCTGTCGATCGACCCGAACCAGCCTGAGGCGCACTACGTCGCGGCGCTGGCGTACCTCCGCAGCGAGCCGGCGCGCAACGCCGAAGCCATGCGACACTTGGTGGCAGCGCGCGATGGAGGATATGGTGAACGTGAGCCCGAACTGTACCAGAAGCTCGCTTACGTCTACCGTGATCTCAATGACCGGTCGGCGGCGGCCGATGCGTTGGAATCCTATGTCTCGGCAACGCAGCTTCCTTACGAAGAAGAGCGAGAGATGCTGAACGAAATTCGTCGCCTTCGAGGGCAACGCTGAATCCTACCCTACTCATCCTCGCTGACGCTGGTCCGGCTCGTGATGAGCTGGTGCGGGCGGCTAAGTACGCTGGCGCGATCATCCGTGTCGCCGGCGACTGGGCCACGTTCGTTCAAGACGTCGTAGGCACCCCTCCCGACGCCTGCGTTCTGCTGGAGTCCACGCTCTCGCAAGGCGGAAGCTCCGGGCTGCAGGCCGCCGAGATGACGCTGCACGCGCTCGGCCTGCGCACCGTCGTCGCGCTTGAGACCGACGACCCCAACGTGCGGTTCCGCATCGAGATGGAGACGGAGTTCACCCACTTCGTCGTCGCGCCTTTCACCGCCGAGAGCGTGCGATTGGCCGTCAACGGCACCGCGCCGAACGCGCCGCAGCTGCTGGGCGAAGTCGCGGAGCAAGCGGCTGTCCACCAGCGACGAATCGAGCCCGGTTCGCTTCGCACCGACTCCTCTGCGCAGCGCGTGGTCACGCAAGCGGCGCCAAAGATCGACTCGCAAGCGGCGCCAAAGATCGACTCGCAGGCCACGCCTAAGCTCGACTCGCGAGACCCGTCGCGGCTCGCTCCCAGCGGCGTCGCACACAGTGTTACGGCCACCGTTCAGCACATCTCGGCGCGAGCGACCTCGGACCACACGCCGATCTCCGGCACAGACGTTTCGAAGTTCTTCAGCCCGTCGGTGCCCGCTTCGCAGCTCGCAGAGCTCACGTCCCGCGTGACCGCGCAGAACGACGTGGTACCGAAAGAGATGATGGTGGACGCCGACAGCGACGCGCTGCCGAGTCTCGAAGAGTTCATGGCGCAAGAGCAGCGAAGCAACGCGCCCGAACGCGCCTGGACGCGAGACTCGGTGACCGCCGTCGCCAACGCACGCCAAGCACAACAACGCGCGCTCCACTCCGCTCCCTCGGACGACGCCGTGGTCCATGCCAGCGCCATGGAGTCCGAGGCCGACGCGCTCGACTTCTCAGGCCTGGGCAGCGCCGAAGAGGACGCAGCGGCGCGCGACCTTGGCGCTGATCACCCCGTAGAGCCGCGCTTCACCGCTCCGTCGAGCGCGACCCGCGACGGCAGCCCCACGCGCGAAGCGAGCTTCACCGCCGAGTCCAGCTTCCGCACCTCGGCCAGCTTCACGCGCGAAACGAGCTACCCGCCCGGCGCGGGTCGGCAAGACATCGATCCGACCGAGCGGGCACTCCAGGATCTCGACGACATGCTGCCCGAGCTGGACCTGCTGCCCGGTGAGTTCGGTGCAGCCGCCGCGCGCCCGAGCACAGCAGCCCCAACAGAGCGCGCGTTCACACGACCTGTGGACGAGTCGGACGACGAACCCATCGCCCTGCCCGATGAGAGCGCAGCCAGCCAGCGCTTCCGCTCCAGCTCCGTCTCGGGGGCCGCGATGCGCGTGTCGAGCTCCGGCGCTGTGTGGCGGGCCAAGTCCTCGTCCGGCGCCGTCCCGCGCGTGCCGTCCGGCGCCGCCGAGCGCGTAGGCTCAGGTGCCGCTCGCCGCGTTCCGTCCGGTGCCGCCCGCCGCGTTCCGTCCGGCGCCGTCGACCGCGTCTCCTCCGACGCAGTTGATCGCATTGGGTCTGGCGTCGCTGACCGCATACGATCCGGCGTCGTGCCGACGATCACCTCGAGTTCAACCTCCGGCGTGATCCCGCGCATGGACTCCGGCGGCTTCACGCCGACCGAGCCCCCGCACCTTCGCTCGACCTCCTTCACCCGCTCGCAGAGCGGTGACGCACGCGCCGTGAGCGGGGCGACCGGCCGCGTCGCGATCACAACACCGACGAACGGCGAACTGTTCACGATCGCGCTGCCCGATCCGAACGGCGGCAGCATCGACGCGGTCTCCGTACCGCAGATCATGTATTCGCTGAGTGTGGCCCAGGCCACGGGCGAGCTGACGCTGAGCACGTCGTCCCTCAGCCGCCGCGTGGTGTTCTTCCACGGCGAGCCGGGCACCGTCTTCCAAGTGCCGACGGCGGACGACGAGCGCAAACTGCTCAGCACGTTCGGCTGGGCGAGCGGCACGTACACGTTCGAGGTCAAAGACGTCCCCGAGGCGCAGTTCCACACCTTCGGCGAACCGATGCAGTTCATCTTCCGAGGCGTGCAGCGGCACTTTGGCCTGAACGAGACCGCGACCGCGCTGGGCCCATACCTCAAGCAATACCTGGTCAGCACCGACCAAGCGTCGCGATTCCGGCGCATCCTCGGCCTCGAAGGCTTGGGCGCGTTCACGAAGACGGCCGACGGCACCAAGACGCTGGAGCAGCTCATGGGCTCCGGTGCCGACACCGAGGCGCTGCTGCGCCACGCGTACTTCGCTTGGCTCACAGGCGCAGTCGTCTGCACCGACCAACCGGTGCCGGCTCCCCTCGTCGTGCAATACGAGGTCCCCGAGCTGACCGCGAACTCGGGCGAGCGGCTGCAACAACGCCGACGCACGATCACGCTCCAGCCCGAGCGCGAAGCGGCGAGCCCAGCGCCCCCGGTCATGCCCTCCGGCGTCCCGGCGGTCGATGCGCACCAGCAGACGTTCGAGCGGCTCGGCAATCAATGGGACGTGCTCGCGTCGCGCAGCCCGTACGAGGTGTTCGGCCTCATCAAGGGCTGCGGCGCCGACGAGGTCAACCGCCGGTTCTACGAGCTCGTTCGGGAGTATCACCCCGACCAGTACGCGCGGATCCAGAACACCCAGATCCGCACGCTGGCCGAAAAGGTGTTCGTGCAGATTCGAAACCTGCACACCGAGCTTCTGGCGACCGAGCGCAACCTCTCCCACGTGGAGGAGGACCAGTCGGAGCCCAGTGAGTCGGGCGCCCACCGCAGGCGTCGCCGTTCCACCCGCGGGCGCACGCCCACAGCGAGCGGTTCACGTCGCGCCACCACACTGAGCCCGCCGATCGCGATCGACGAGAGCGTGTCCGGCCCCCACGCCGACGCCAGCCAGCCGCGTAAAGTCGGCGACGTACTCAACAAGCTGCGCGCCCGCTCCGGCGACCATAACAGCACACTGATGGCGTCGAGCGTCCGTAAGCTCAACCCCGACCAGCTCGTGCGGAACGCCAAATCGGCGACCGAACAAGGCAACTTTGAGAAGGCGACCGAGCTCCTGGAGCTCGCCAAGGCGCGCGGGGCATCCGGCCCGATCGTCGAAGCGTACGGCACCTTCCTGGGATACACCCAAGACCGATCGCGGGCCAAAGCGGTGATCGAAGCGCTGACGGAGCTCACCGAAGAGATTCCCGAAGAGCAGAAGATCGCGCGCTCGCAGGTCCTGACACTCGCCGGCCACACCAGCCGGCTCGAAGAAGACAATGACGCGGCGACCGGCTTTTACCAGCAGGCCACTCGCGCGTGGAGCGACAACGAGTCCGCATCGCGGTGGGTCCGGCATCTGAAACGCCGCCAGACCGACGACAAGAAGAAGCCCTTCTCGTCCACGCTCCTAAACAAACTGTTTACGCCAAAGTCCAAGTAGTGCGTAAGCAAATGCGACGTTAGTTCTATGAGCAAAGTTATCGGGATCGATCTGGGCACCACAAACTCCTGTGTTGCCCTCCTGGAAGGCGGGGAGCCCATGGTGTTGCCAAACGCCGAAGGTTCTCGCACCACGCCCTCCGTCGTGGCGTTTTTGGACGACGGCGAGCGACTGGTGGGCCAACAGGCCAAGCGCCAAGCCATCATCAACCCCGCGCGTACCGTGTCCGGCGCCAAGCGCTTTCTGGGCCGCAAGTTCCGCTCCGAGGCCGCAAGCGAGTTGCGCCAGGCGTTCCCCTACAGCGTCGTCGAGAACGTAAACGGCGACGCTTGGATCTCCATCGAAGGACAGAACTATTCGCCGCAAGAGCTGTCCGCGCTCATCCTCAAGAAGATGAAGGACACCGCGGAAGACTACCTCGGCGAGAGCATCACCGAGGCTGTCATCACCGTGCCGGCGTACTTTGACGACGCTCAGCGGCAGGCCACCAAGGACGCCGGGAAGATCGCCGGACTGCAGGTGCGGCGCATCATCAACGAGCCCACCGCCGCCGCGCTGGCGTACGGCGTGGCGCGCAAGCCCAACGCCACCATCGCGGTGTTCGACCTGGGCGGCGGCACGTTCGACATCTCCATCCTGCGCGTCATCTCGGGCCGCTTCGAAGTGCTCGCCACCTGCGGCGACAACTCGCTCGGTGGAGACGACTTCGACCGCGTCATCCTGCGACGCCTGTTGGAGCACTTCGAGGACGAGACGAGCCTCGATATTCACGACGACAAGATGGCGCTCCAGCGGCTGCGTGAGGCCGCCGAGACCGCCAAGTGCGAGCTGTCTACGCTCAGCGAGACGCACATCAACCTGCCCTTCCTGGCGGTGGATGGCGGCGGTCCCAAGCACCTCAGCTACCACCTGACACGGGCCGAGCTAAACGAGCTGTGCGCCGAGCTCGTCGACAAGATCAATGAGCCCTGCCTGACCGCGATGGAAGACGCTGGCATCTCGCACGACGGCCTCGACGACATCATCCTCGTGGGTGGCATGACGCGCATGCCGTTGGTTCGACACAAGGTCGAGGAGATCTTCCGCACCAGCCCCAACAAGGGCGTGAACCCGGACGAGGTCGTGGCGCTCGGTGCTGCCGTGCAGTCCGGCATCATCGGTGGCGAGCTCAAGGAGATCGAGCTGCAAGACGTGGCGCCGCTCTCACTCGGGATCCGGGTGCAAGGCAACAAGATGTCGACCATCATCCCGAAGAACTCCAAGCTGCCCATCAAGAAGGACAAGGTCTTCACCACCACCGACGACATGCAAGACGTCGTGTCCGTCGCGGTGCTTCAGGGCGAGTCCAGCAACGCGCTCGAGAACCGGCTGCTCGGCACGTTCAACCTGTCAGAGATCCCGCCGCAGGCGGCCGGCCAGGCGCGCATCACGGTCACGTTCGCCATCGACGTGGACGGCATCGTTCACGTGTCCGCACGGGACAAAGCCACGTCCGCGACGCAGTCCATCGTGATCACCGACCACGGCGGTCTGACCGACGAAGAGATCCGTCGGGCCTCCGATCGCACAAGCGCCCAGAACAACCCTTCGGTCGTCTAGCGCGCCGTTCGCACG